>JBGUZD010000144.1:0-6190 GCA_045222695.1 Candidatus Limivicinus sp. | reverse complement strand
CGCGGGGCCGGAACGATCTTTTTCACCGGCTGCAATCTGCGCTGCGTATACTGTCAAAACCGTGCGATCAGCCGCGGCGGCGAGGGACGCGCCGTGAGCGTGGAGGCCTTGCGCTCCATGATGCTGCGCCTGCGCGACGAGGGCGTGCACTGCATCGATCTCGTCACGCCCACGCATTATCTGCGCGCCGTGCGCGAGGCGCTCGAGGGGCTTGAGCTCGGTATCCCGGTGGTGTGGAACTCCTCGGGCTATGAGAGCGTCGACGCGCTCCGCACGCTCGAAGGGCTGGTGCAGGTCTATCTGCCGGACTACAAATACAGCGACGCGGCGCTTGCGAAGCGGTACAGCGCCGCAGCCGACTATCCTGAGGCAGCCTCAGCCGCGATCCGGGAGATGTTCCGCCAGACGGGGCCGTATCGCATGGATGAGAACGGCCTGCTCGTCTCGGGCGTGCTGATCCGGCATCTGATCCTGCCAGGCGAGATCGAAAATTCGATGGGCGCGATCGACTTCGTTTCGGAGAGCTTTCCGCCCGGCAGCATCCTGTTTTCGCTGATGAGCCAGTACACGCCGATCGAGGGGCTGGAGAAGTACCCCGCGCTGCAGCGGCGCGTCGATCCCGGGGAGAACGAGCATCTGATCCGCTATATGCGCCGCTGCGGTCTCACGGACGGCTACTGGCAGGAGATCGCCTCCGCCACGGAGGAGCAGATCCCCGCCTTCGACGGCACGGGCGTGCCTGAGCCTTGACTTTTCCCTTCGGATAGTGGATAATTGTATTGTTATCCCGAATCGGCCCATTTCAAATACTTTTCGGAGGAGAGCGTAATGGAATACAAAGAGATCCTGGAAGCAGCGAGAAAGAACACCGCCCCGCACTGCATGGCCTGCCCCGTGTGCAACGGCAAGGCCTGCGGCAACAATGTGCCCGGACCGGGCTGCAAGTTCCCCGGCGCGACCGCCGCGCGCAACTATGAGAAATGGCAGGAGATCTTCGTGAACATGGACACGCTCTGCGAGAACGTCGAGCCCAACGTGTCCTTCGAGCTTTTCGGCCGCAGCTTCTCCGCGCCGATCTTCGTCGCCCCGCTGGGCGCCGTGGACATGCATTACGGCCCGAAGTACAACGACCTGAGCTATAACGCCGAGCTGATGCGCGCCGCCGTCGACTGCGGCATCCTCGCCTTCACGGGCGACGGCATCAATCCCGACATCATGCGCGACGCCGTGCGCGAGAGCGCTTCCGCCGTCGGCGGGCTGACGATCCCGACGATCAAGCCCTGGAGCCGCGAGGTCGTCTTCGACAAGCTCGACGGCGTGATCGAGAACAATATCTTCGCCGCCGCGATGGACGTCGACGGCGCGGGTCTCCCCTTCCTCAAGAAGCTGGGCGGCAAGGCCGGCGGCAAATCCGTCGAAGAAATGCGCGAGATCATCGAGCATGCGGGCCGTCCCTTCATCATCAAGGGCATCATGACCGTCGCCGGCGCAAAGAAGGCCGTCGAGGCCGGCGCCGCGGGCATCGTCGTGTCCAACCACGGCGGACGCGTGCAGGGCGGCGTGCCCTCCACCGCCGAGGTGCTCGGCGAGATCGCCGACGCCGTCAAGGGCCGGACCGTCATCTTCGTCGACGGCGGCGTCCGCTCCGGCGTGGACGTGTTCCGCGCGCTGGCGCTCGGCGCCGACGCGGTGCTCATCGGCCGTCCCTTCGCCACGATGATGTACGGCGCGGGCGGAGAAGGCGTGAAGGTGCTCTTCGACAAGCTCGTGGGCGAGCTCAAGGGCACGATGACCATGTGCGGCGCGGCCTCTCTCAAGGACATTACCCGCGACAAGATCAGATTCTGAAGAGAATAAAACGAAAAGACGGCCTGCCGCGGCAGGCCGTCTTTTTCCATGCATTTTATGCTTTTTTTGATCAGACCTCGCTGATCTGATGCTTTTCGGCATAGCCGGTCAGGAACAGCGTCAGCGCGCCGTCTCCGGTCACGTTGCAGGCGGTGCCGAAGCTGTCCTGCAGGGCGAAGATCGCCAGCATCAGCGCGGTGCCGGCGTCGTCAAAGCCGAGCACGCCGATAATCAGGCCGAGCGAGGCCATGACCGTGCCGCCCGGCACGCCCGGCGCGCCGATCGCGAAAACGCCCAGCAGCAGGCAAAAGAGGATCATCGTCCCCACGCCGGGCACCTGCCCGTAGAGCATCTTCGAGATCGTCATGCAGAAGAACACCTCGGTCAGCACCGAGCCGCAGAGGTGGATGTTCGCAAACAGCGGCACGCCGAAATCGACCATGTCGCGGCGCAGCACCTTGCTCTTGCGCGCGCCGTCGAGCGCGACGGAGAGCGTCGCGGCGCTGGACATCGTGCCCACGGCGGTCAGGTAGGCGGGGCCGTAGTGGCGCAGGACCTCCCAGGGGCTTCGGCCGGAATAGGCTCCGGCGATCAGATACAGGACCGCCAGCCAGATGTAGTGGCCGAGCATGACGATCACAATGACCTGGACAAAGGCGGGGAGCTGGTGCGTGATCATGCCCTCGTAGCTGAGGTTGCAGAAAGTCGCGCAGATATAAAACGGCAGCAGCGGGATGATCACGCGCTCGACGATCTTCAGCACGATATTCTGGAACTCCTCCAGCAGCGTGCAGGTAGCCTGGCTTTTCGTCCAGACGGCGGCGAGGCCGAGGAGAAGAGAAAAGGCCAGCGCGCTCATGACCGGCATGATCTGCGGGATATTCAGCTGGAAAACGACGGCGGGCAGCTCTCGCAGTCCTTCCACGTCCGTGACGATGGACAGATGCGGGATCAGCGCGTAGCCGGCGGCTGTGCTCATAAAGGCCGCGCAGATCGAGCTGAGATAGGCGATCACGACGGCGACGAGAAGCATGCGCGAGGCGTTGCTGCCCATACGGGTGATCGAGGGAGCGATAAATCCGATGACGATCAGCGGGACGCAGAAGGTGATCAGCTGGCCGAGGATATACTGGATCGAAACGACGATCTTCATAACGCCCTCTCCGAACAGGCGGCCGAGCAGGATGCCGACGGCCAGCGCCACGATCAGGCGGAAGGGCAGGCTGTTGAATATCTTTTTCATGCTGAGGGTCTCCTTTTTATCTCAGGCTTTTGCCGCGCGCGGCTTCTTCCTCGACGATGCGGCGCATCTCGTCCCACTTCTCCTCCATGTCCTCGATCAGCTTGAACTGCGTGCGGGCGCGGTCGAGGTTGTGCTCCGGGTAGTCGATGGCAAAATATTTGTCGCCCTTGAGGTAGTCCGCCAGGAAGCGCGAGCCGCACTCGAGCGTCATCGTCCAGGCGCCGAGCGGAAGACAGTCGATCTCCGCGTCCGTCAGCGACGGGCAGGCCTCGAGGAAGCCGCGGGTGAAAACGCGGAAAAGATGAAGATCGAGCGATACCTTTGACAGGTCCTTTTCGTCCTCGGCCGCGGTGGAGGCGCCGAAGCGGATGGCGTCGCCGAAGTCGTAGACCGACAGGCCGGGCATCACGGTGTCGAGATCGATCACGCAGATCGCCTTGCGGGTGTCCGTGTCGAGGAGGACGTTGTTGATCTTGGTGTCGTTGTGCGTCACACGAACCGGGAGTTTTCCTTCCTCGCGCATCCGCTGGAGCTGCGAGGCCCTTTCTTCTCTTTCGAGGACGAAGGCCGTCTCGCCGCGCACGCCGTCGAGCCGGCCGGCGGCGTCCTCCGCGACAGCCTCGCGAAACTGGCGGTAGCGTTCGGGCGTGTTGTGAAAGTTTTCGATCGTCTCGCCCAGCTCCTCCGCGGGGAAGTCGCAGAGCGCGTTCTGGAACATGCCGAAGGCGCGGGCGCACTCGTAAAAGTCCTCGTCGCTCTCCGCGCGGTCGAGACAGACGCTGTTCTCCACAAAGCGGTAGATGCGCCAGGCGCCGCCCCTGCCGTCGTCATAGTAGCGTTTGCCGTCGAGCGTGTCGATGTAGCTGATCATCGCGGGCTTCTCTCCGCTCTTCGCGGCGAGGTGGCGGCTGATGGACGCGACGTTGTCCATGATGATATAGGTCCTGGGAAAGGCGTAGGTGTTGACGTCCTGCAGGATATAGCGCGCGCCCGCGTCGGTCGTGACGAGATAGGTCTGGTTGACGTGGCCGCGGCGGATCTGTTCGCATTTCACGGGCTTTCCGTCGATGGGAAAGCGCTCGATCTCATGTCTCATGTCCGGGATTCCTTTTCCTTCGATCTTTCAGCGCGCAAGCTCGACGATCGCCTCCACCAGGCGGGCGGCGGCGTCAAGGTTCTCGGCGCTGGTGTGCTCATAGGGGCCGTGGCAGGCGTAGCCGCCCGTGCCGATGTTCGGGCAGGGCAGGCCGCGGAAGGACAGCTGCGAGCCGTCGGTGCCGCCGCGGATCGGGACGCGCACGGGCTCGAGCCCCAGCGAGCGCACGGCCGCTTCGGCCAGTTCGACGATCTCCATGCGGCTCGCGAGCTTTTCGGCCATGTTGCGGTACTGCTCGCGGAGCGTGAGCTTCGCCGTCCCAGGGCCGTATTTTTCGTTGATCTGCTTTTCGATGAGCCGCATCAGCTTTTCCTTCTCAGCAAGGCCGTTCGCGTCATGGTCGCGCAGGATGTAGTGCAGCTCCGCCTTCTCCACCGTGCCGCTCATGTCGGTGAGATGGAAGAAGCCCTCGTAGTTCTCGGTCCTCTCCGGCACCGCGCCGGCGGGCAGCATGGCGTTGATCTCCATGGCCACGAGCGAGGCGTTGATCATCTTGTCCTTCGCGCTGCCGGGGTGGATGTTGAAGCCGGCGATCTCCCATTTTGCGGAGGCTGCGTTGAAGGTCTCGAAATTGATCTCGTTGAGCTCGCCGCCGTCGACCGTATAGGCAAAATCCGCGCCGAAGCGCTCAAGGTCGAGCAGGGCCGCGCCGTGGCCGACCTCCTCGTCGGGCGTGAAGCAGACGGCGATCGCGCCGTGCGGACGGCCCTCGGCGAGGATGCGCTCGCAGGCGGTCATGATCGCGGCGATGCCGGCCTTGTCGTCCGCGCCGAGCACGGTCGTGCCGTCGGTCGTGACGAGAGTGTGGCCCTTGAGTTCGCCGAGATGCGGGTTGACCTCCTCCGTCAGGACGCGTCCGCTCGTGCCGAGGGCGACGGGGCCGCCGTCGTAGTTCTCGACCAGCTGGGGTTTTACGTTCTCGCTGGAGAAATCCGGGATCGTGTCGAGGTGCGCGATGAAGCCGACGCAGGGACGATTCTCGCAGCCGGGCGTGGCGGGAAGAAAGCCGTAGACATAGGCGTGCTCGTCGACGAAAACACGCTCCATCCCAAGATCGCGCATCTCTTTTTCCAGTACGCGCGAGAGGTCGAACTCACGCTCCTCGGTGGGCGTGCGGTCGTCCCGCTCGCTGCTGGCGGTATGGATCTTTACATAGATCAAAAAACGTTCCAGTGCCGTCATATTTACTCTCCTATGCGATCACGTTATAGTTCATGCCCAGGTTGTCGCGCATCTCGCGGTAACTGGGGTCGTCGCGCCAGTAGTTGCCGACGGCGTCGTCCTCCCAGGCCCAGAAGCAGATCTTCGTATTCGGGAGCGCGTCGCGGAGCTCCTGCTGCTGCGCCTCGCTCAGGCCGCTGTCGACCCACCAGAGACGCTCGAGCTGCGTCATTTCGAACAGCTGCGTATAGTCGTCGAGACGCTGATGGCTGATGTTCAGGTGACGCAGGTTCGGCAGCTTCTGGATCGGCTCGAGGTCGCGGACGGCCGTGTAGAACATCTCGAGATAATACAGCTCCGTCGAATTGCGCAGCGGCTCAAGGCTCGTGACCGGCGCGCCGACGATGATCAGAAAGCGCAGATGCGGCATCGTCGTGACGAAGTCGATCCTGTCGAAATTGGCGTGGCCCAGATCGAGCGTGACCATGTTCGTGCAGTACTTGATCGGCTCGGCGGCGGGATAATACAGCTTGCCCCATTCGTTGGAGTATTTCGACATGCAGAAGTTGTCCGCGTCGGTACGGCAGTCCACGCCGTTGAGATAGACGCGCCAGACGATCTCGGTCTGCCCCGCGTACTTTTCGCGCAGGGCGGCGAGCGTCTCGTTGTCGATGCCGCAGTCGCACAGGTATAGCTTTTCCAGACGCGCCATCGCCGCGATCGCCTTCTCCGCCTCGCCGAGATCCTCGATCGTGCGCCGGGAGAGATCGAGCTCGGTCCAG
>JBGUZD010000143.1:0-9873 GCA_045222695.1 Candidatus Limivicinus sp. | reverse complement strand
ACGCCCTCGACGACGTTGCCGTGGATCATGAAGGGCGGGATGCAGTAAATGAAGCCCTTGCCGATCATGAAGTCGCGCGCGTAGGCCAGCACGGCCGAATGCAGCCGCGCGATATCGCCCATGAGATAGTAGAAGCCGTTGCCGGACACGCGCCCGGCGGCGTCCATATCCACGCCGTTGAAGCTCTCCATGATCTCGGTGTGGTAGGGGATCGGGAACTCGGGCACCTTCGGCTCGCCGAAGCGCTGCACCTCGACGTTGGCGCTGTCGTCCGGGCCGATGGGCACGGAGGGGTCGATGATGTTGGGGATGTTGAGCATCAGCGTGCGGATGCGCGCGGCGCAGTCCTCTTCGAGCTGCTCGAGCTCGGCCAGACGCTCGGCGTTGGCTTTGACCTGCGCCTTGATCTTCTCGGCCTCTTCGAGCTTGGACGGGTCTTTTTTGGCCTGACCCATCAGCATGCCGATCTGCTTGGACAGGGAATTGCGGCTCGCGCGCAGCTCGCTGGCCTCGGTGATGGCCGCGCGGTTTTTGGCGTCGAGCTCCAGCACCTCGTCCACCATCGGCAGCTTGAAGTCCTGGAATTTCTTTCTGATGTTTTCCTTGACGAGCTCGGGGTTTTCCCGGACGAATCTGATATCCAGCATGGTTTTTTACCTCTTTATTCCTTGCCGGCCTTGCGGCGGCCTATTTTTTCCAGATCTGCGATCAGCGCCTCGCGGTCGTCGGCGCCGTAAAAGCTCAGCTCGATGCGGCCTGCGCTGCGCCCCTCGACGAGGCGCACCCTGCGCCCGAGCAGGGACGAGAGCTGTTCGGACACGTCGGCGGCATAGTCCACGCCGTCCGGCGAGCCGTTTCGTTTTTCCTGCGCGGCCTCGCGCACGCGGCGCGCGGCCAGCAGCTCGGTCTTGCGCACGGACAGGCCCTTCTTTACCACCTCGTTCGCGGCGGCGGCGCGCGCCTTCTCGTCCGCGATCGGCAGCAGCGCCCGCGCGTGCCCGGCCGAGAGCTTTCCGTCCTCCACCAGCGCGAGCGTCTGCGCGTCGAGCGAGAGCAGCCGCAGCGCGTTCGCGATCGCCGGGCGGGAGCGGCCCACGCTCTGCGCGGCCTCCTCCTGCGTCAGACCGTAGTCGTCGATGAGCGAGCGGTAGCCGCGGGCCTCCTCGATGGGATTGAGGTCCTCGCGCTGGAGGTTCTCCACCAGCGCCAGCTCCGCCGTGCGGCGGTCGTCGGCCTCAACGACGCGCACCGGGATCTCCTCGAGCCCCGCCAGGCGCGCGGCGCGCCAGCGGCGCTCGCCGGCGATGATCTGATAATAGCCCGAGGGCAGCCTGCGCGCGGTCACGGGCTGGATCACGCCGTAGCGCTTCACCGACTCGGCCAGCTCCTGCAGGGCCTCGTCGTCGAAGACGCTGCGCGGCTGGGTCTGCCGCGGCTCGAGCTTGCCGAGCGGCAGGAGCTTCAGCTCGTTTTCATCGGTATAGGCGTCCTCTCCGAAGAGGATGCCCAGGCCCGTCCCGAGCCCTTTTTTCTCTTTTGCGGCCATGGTCTTATCTCACCTCTCGCATCTGGCGATGAATTCCCGCGCCAGGTCCGTATAGGCGCGGCTGCCCCGGTTGGCCCTGTCGTAGACCACGCCGGGGATCCCGTGGCTCGGCGCCTCGGACAGGCGCACGCTGCGCGGGATCACGGTCTCGTATACCTTGTCGCCGAGGTACTTGCGCAGCTCCGCGGCGACCTGGTTGGTCAGGTTCATGCGCCCGTCGTACATCGTCAGCACGATGCCCTCCACCTCGAGGCGGCGGTTGAGGCGCTTTTTGCACAGGCGGATGCTGGTCATCAGGTCGGCCAGGCCCTCGAGCGCGTAGTATTCGCACTGCATCGGGATCAGCACGCTGTCGGCGGCGACGAGCGCGTTGACCGTCAGCAGCTCCAGCGAGGGCGGGCAGTCGATGAGGATATAGTCGTAATCGCTGTAGAGCGTCCGCAGCGCCTCGCGCAGCACGAACTCGCGCCGCTCCGAGCCGATGAGCTCCACCGACGCGGCGGCCAGCTCCTTGCCCGTGGGGATCACGTCGCCGTAGGGCGTGCGCACGACGCAGTCCGCGGCGGGGACGCCCGAGATCAGCATGTCGTATGTATTGGGCCGCGTGGATTTGGCCACGCCCATGCCGGAGCTGGCGTTGCCCTGCGGGTCTCCGTCGACGAGCAGCACGCTCCTGCCGAGCTGATGCAGCGCGCAGCAGAGATTGACGCAGCTGGTCGTCTTGCCGACGCCGCCCTTTTGATTTGCAAAAGCAACGATCTTTGCCATAAAAAGCCGCCTGTTTGTTTTGATGAAAGCCATTATAACAGCAAAAAACGCGGATTTCAATGCCGCGGGCGCATTTTTCATGTTTCACGTGAAACAATCGCGCGCCTTTTTCTTTGTTTCACGTGAAACGTCCGCGCCGTTTTTCCCGGGACGGGATCAGCCCACGAGCGCGTCGAGGTCGTCCACGCTCAGACCGCGGTGCAGCGCCAGGTCGATCCCGTAGGCGATGACGCGGGCGCAGTCCCGCACGGCCGAATCGATGTCGCGCGGTGTGACGAAAAGGCCGCGCAGCGCCTCGTCCCCGCCGAAGGGGGCCGCGTCCGTCACGGTCGGCACGCCGACGGCCGTCACCGGCACGCCCAGCAGGGCGCGGTCGATCCGCGCGCGGTCGTTGCACACGCCCGAGCCGGGCGAGATGCCGCTGTCGCATACCTGGATGCTGCGGCACAGGCCCGCCGCCTCCGCGCCGGCCAGCGCGTCCACGACGATGACCAGGGAAGGACGCAGGGCGGCGCACAGCGCGCGGATCTGTTCGGCGCTCTCGACCCCGGCCGTGCCCAGCACGCCGGGGCGGCAGAGGCTGACGGAGGAAAAACCCTCCCACAGCGCGGCGTCGCGCGCCTTGAGATGCCGCGTCACCAGCACCTGCGAGGCGCACAGCGGCCCGAGCGCGTCGGGCGTGATGTCCGGGTTGCCCAGCGCCGCGACGAGCACCTCTCCCGTCTCCGGCACGCCGCAGCGGCGGATCAGCTCCGCCGCGGCCCGCGCCAGGCCCTCGAAGCCCACGGAGGCGCGGCGGGGGCGCGCGGGCAGCTCCAGCGTGTAATAGCGCCCGATCGGCTTGCCCAGCGCCGCGGCCGCCGCCTCATCCGAGATCTCGACCGCGAGCAGCGGCGCGCCGAAGAGCGTCTCGCGGCGCACGGCTGCCCCGCGCAGGGCGTGCGCCTCCTCTCCGAGCTGCTCGAAGGCCTCGGAGGCGAGGTCGGTGCGAAAGGATTTTGACATGGCGCGGCCCTCCCGGACGGAACAAGATATAGTGTATATTAACCCGTTGCGCCACAAGAAATACAGCGCCGAAAAAAGTGCCGGGCTTTTTGAAAAAAAGGCTTGATTTTCCCGACACGCTTTGCTATAATCCATCAATGCGATGTTAAATCTTTTAGGAGGAGGTGGCAATACATGGCCAACATCAAATCTTCTGCCAAGAGAGACGAAAAGTCCAAGGAGCTCCGTGCCAAGAACCGTGCCGACAAGACCGAGCTCAAGACCATGATGAAAAAGTTTGACGCAGCCGTTGCCGAAGGCGACAAAGACGCAGCCGTCAGTGCCTATAAAGTTGCTGTTAAGACAGTCGATCACGCAGCGGGCAAGGGTCTGATCCACAAGAACAACGCGGCGCACAAGAAGTCTTCCATGACCGCGAAGCTCAACGAGCTGGAGAAGTAAAAAACAGCAATCACAAGGACGCATGGACATGCGTCCTTTTTGCTGCGCCTGAACGAAGAGAGGGGGCTCTCCGCCCCCTCTCTTCGCGCTCTCTTGGCCTGCCGAAGCTTCCCCCGGCCTGCCGAAAGCGCACCGTCTTGCCTTTTTCCCCGCGCGGGGGTATAATATTCCTGTTCCGCTCACTTCGTTTTTCTTGAAAGAGGAAAGACCATGAAGAAAAAACTCATGCTCATCATCAACCCCGCCGCGGGGCGCGGAGATTACCGGATCAACCTGCCCGAGGCGCTGCAGCTGCTCGATCAGGGCGGCTTCCGCACGACGCTGTTCTTCACCGCCGGCCGCGGCGACGCGACGGCCATGGCGGCGGCCCACGGCGCGGAGTACGACACGGTGGCCTGCGTCGGCGGCGACGGCACGCTCAGCGAGGTGCTGGCCGGCCTGATGCGCCTGGACAGTCCCCCGCCGGTGGGCTATTTCCCGATGGGCACGACCAACGACGTGGCCACGACGCTCGACCTGCCGAAGAACGACACGCTCGCCGCGGCGCGCCGCCTCCTCGCGGGCACGCCCCACCCCTTTGACGTGGGCGGCTTCGGGGACGGCGAGTATTTCGCCTACATCGCGGCCTTCGGCGCCTTCACGGAGGTCAGCTACGCCACGCCGCAGACACAGAAGAAGGCGCTGGGCCATCTGGCCTATGTGCTGCAGGGCATGGCGACCCTGCCGAAGATCGAGGCCGTCGGCGCCCGCGTGGAATACGACGGCGGCGTGGTCGAGGGCCGCTTCCTCTACGGCAGCATGTCCAACTCCACCTCCGTGGCCGGCATCCTCCGGCTCAAGGAGGACATGGTCAGCCTCGGCGACGGCCACAGCGAGCTGGTGCTCGTGCGCGAGCCGAAGGCGATCGACGGCTTCGGCGCGATCCTCGCGAGCGCCCTGACGCAGAGCTTCGACTGCCCGGACCTGCTGATCCTGCACACGACGAAGGCGACGTTCCGCTTTGAAAAGCCGGTGCCCTGGACGCGCGACGGCGAGGAGGGCGGCGCCTACACCGAACTGACGCTGCGCAACTATCCCGCCCCCGTCGAGCTGATCTTCTGAAAAAAGCCTGCAAAAAAGGGACGTTCCGAAGAACGTCCCTTTTTTTCGCTTTTTTTACAGATACTGCGTGTCCTCCGGCGGGAGGAACTCCTTTTCCGGCATGCGGTAGGGCTGCGTGCCGCGGCGCTCGGCCTCCAAGCAGTCCTGCACGAAGTTGATGAACTCCTTGGCCAGCTCCGACAGATGCGCGCTGCGCGGCCACACCAGCGCGTATTCGATCTGCCGCGCGCTCTCGGTAACAACCTTTTTCGCGACCAGGTCGCTGCCGTTGTAGGTCGTCAGGGGGTAAATGCAGATGCCGGCGTTCTGCTCGGCGAGGGCGACGGCGTCGATGTAGTTGGACAGGTCGCCCGCGATGCAGGGCTCCCGGCCGATCTCGGCGAACCAGGCGCGCACGGCCTCGGCCCGCGAGCGGCGGTTCGGGACGAACAGCGGCTCGCCGACGAGCTTTTCGAGCGGGATCGTCTCGCCCTCCTCCGCGGCCAGCGGATGGAACTTCGACATCAGCGCCACCCAGGGCTCGCGCCCGACGGAAAAGCCGTCGAGCAGCTCGGGGTTATAGGGCGCGGCCACGACCGCGAGATCGGACAGGCCGCGGTGCACGCGCTCGATGACCTCGTCGCCGCTGCCGTTCCAGAGGTGGAAGCCGACCTGCGGGAACTCCGAGCGGAAGCCCGCGATCCAGCGCGCCAGCAGATAGGGCGCGCGGCCCTCGACCAGGCTGATATTCAGGTCGCCGGAGAGCCCCTCCATCGAGCGGATCTCCTGCCGCGTCTGCTCGGAGAGCTCCAGAAGCTGCTTCGCCCTGCGATAGAGCAGCGCCCCGGCCTCGGTCATCTTCAGATGCCGCTTGCCGCGGATGAACAGCTGCACGCCGAGCTCGTCCTCGAGGTTCTTGATCTGGTTCGACAGCGGCGGCTGGCTCATGTTCAGCCGCTCCGCCGCGCGCGTGATGTTCAGCTCCTCGGCCACGACCGTGAAATAGTGCAGCGATCGCAGATCCATATCCTACACCTCGCTTTTCGCTCATTTACGCAGCCGATTATACAGGAAAGATATGATACCCGCAAGCCCCGGGGAGGGACGGAGGCTTTTTATCATATCCCGAACCCGCTTTTTATCATACGGAAAACGTATGATGCAAGACCGCGCATACGCGCGGGCGTTGAAGCGCCCGCGCCGCCGTGCTACAATCAAGCGCGTGAGAAAAAAGGCAAGGAGGTCGTCGCCATGTGCGGGATCGTCGGATATACGGGACGGGAGCAGGCCGGGCCGATCCTGCTCGACGGGCTGGAGCACCTGGAATACCGGGGCTACGACTCGGCGGGCATCGCGGTGCTTTCGCCGGAAAAGGGCCTGCAGGTCCGCAAGGCCAAGGGGCGGCTGAAGGTGCTCTCCGCGCTGACGGACGGCGGAAAGAGCCTCAGCGGCACGATGGGCGTGGGGCACACGCGCTGGGCCACGCACGGCGAGCCCAACGACGTCAACTCCCACCCGCACCTGAGCGAGGATGAGCGCATCGCCGTCGTGCACAACGGCATCATCGAAAACTACGTCGAGCTCAAGAGCTTTCTCGTCTCCACGGGCGTCAGCTTCCGCTCGGAGACGGACACCGAGGTCGTCGCGCAGCTGCTGGGCTATTATTACAAGCGCTGCGGCAGCATCCTCGACGCGGTGTACCGCGTGCTCGACCGCATCGAGGGCGCCTACGCCCTCGGCATCCTCTGCGCCGACCTGCCGGAGAGCTTCATCGCCGCGCGCAAGGACGCGCCGCTGCTGCTCGGCTACGGCGAGGGCTGCCATTTCATCGCCTCGGACGTGACGGCGATCATCAAGCACACGCGCGACGTGGCCTATATGGAGGACGGCGAGGTCGCCGTCGTCAGCCCAGATAAGATCGTCGTCTACAACGCCCTCGGCGCGGAGGTCGAAAAGGAGCACCACACCGTCGACTGGGACGTGAGCGACGCGGAAAAGGGCGGCTACGCCCACTTTATGTTCAAGGAGATCATGGAGCAGCCCGAGGCCATCCGCAAGACGGTCTCGCCGCGCGTCCGCGAGCGGCGCATCGTCTTCGACGAGCTGAAAATGAGCCCCGAGGAGCTGCGGAGCTTCAACAAGCTCTACATCGTCGCCTGCGGCTCGAGCTATCACGTGGGCATGGTGGGCAAATACAACCTCGAGCGGCTGCTGCGGATGCAGGTCGACATCGCCCTGGCCTCGGAGTTCCGCTACGCCGAGCCGCTCGTGGACGAGAAGACGCTCGTCATCGTCATCAGCCAGTCGGGCGAGACGCTCGACACGATGGCGGCGCTGCGCAGGGCCAAGAGCCTCGGCGCGCGCATCCTCTCGATCGTCAACGTGGTCGGCAGCTCGATCGCGCGCGAGAGCGACGACGTGCTCTACACCTGGGCCGGGCCGGAGATCGCCGTGGCCACGACGAAGGCCTACAGCACGCAGCTCGTGCTGCTGGATATGTTCGGGATCTACCTCGCGGAGCTGTACGGGAAGCTCACGGCCGAGGCCTACGACGAACTCATCGGCGAACTGCTGGCGCTGCCGGCCAAGATGGAGAGCGTGCTGGAGGACACCGAGACGATCAAGTATCTCGCCTCGCGCTCCTTCAACCGCGATTCGATCTTCTTCATCGGCCGCAACCTCGACTACGCGCTCGGTCTCGAGGGCAGTCTCAAGCTCAAGGAGATCTCCTACGTCCACTGCGAGGCCTACGCCGCGGGCGAGCTCAAGCACGGCACGATCTCGCTGATCGTGGACGGGACGCTGGTCGTGGCGCTGTGCACCTACAAGGCGCTCTTCGACAAGAGCGTCTCGAACATCGTCGAGGTCAAGTCCCGCGGCGCGGACGTGATCGCCCTGACGGACGAGAGCATGGCCGAAGCGCTGTCAAAGACCGTATCGAATATCCTCACGATCCCCGACACGCACCCGATCTTCGCGCCCTCGCTCGGCGTGGTGCCGCTGCAGATCTTCGCCTACTACGTGGCGCTGCAGCGCGGCTGCGACATCGACAAGCCGCGCAACCTCGCCAAGAGCGTCACGGTGGAGTGACCGCCCCCGCCCCTTCACGGGTCCGCAGAACGGAATAAACGGAATAAAAGGAATAAAAGGCCCTCTCTTGTACTTTCAAGAGAGGGCCTTAATCGTCAGTCTGAAATTTTCCTGCCGTCATGGCGTCCCTCAGCCTCTGCCGTGGATAAAGGAGGCATACAGCTTTTCGAGCAGAACAGAGATCTTTTTCATGGGGATTTCCTTCTTTCATTTTTATTTCGTCCCTTTCCCTCGGGACGACTGTATCATAGCACGGCTTGATGAAAAAAGGAAATACATATCGTAAAGCTATTTCGATACAAGAATAATATGATACTCACGCGTTTTCCGCGGCGGCGGGGGCTTTCGCCTTATCGGAAAACATACAGGAGATTCAGGCTGTCCGGCGCGCCGGGATCGACGTAGCCGCTGTCGACGAAGCCGAGCTTCTCGTACAGACGCAGCGCGGCCGTGTCGCTGCGCTTTACACAGACCTCGACGCAGCCGTATTTCCGCTCCGCCTCCAGCGCGGAGAGGATCAGCCGCAGGGCCTCCGTTCCGTAGCCGCGGCCCTGAAAGCGGCGGTCGATCATGAACTGCTGCAGGTCGTAGCAGGCCGGCTCCTCGTCCAGATCCCGCACCAGCGCCAGCCCGACGGCCGTATGGTCCTCGGCGACGCCGAAAACGCGTCCGCGGCAGGCGCGGTAGACATAGCCGCGCGCCAGGATGCCGACGGCGCTGTCGAGAAAGCCGCGCTGCTCTTCCGCGACCTCCAGCGCGCGGAAGGCAAAGAAGTTGTCCTCGCCGATATCGACAAGTCTGATCATAGCCTGCCCTCCTTGTGCCGCAGCGCGCGCTTCACTCGTATTCCACGGTGGCGGGGGGCTTGGAGGTGACGTCGTAGAGCACGCGGTTGACGCCGCGCACCTCGTTGACGATGCGCACCGATACGGTCTCCAGCAGCTCCCAGGGCAGGCGCGAGAAGTCCGCGGTCATGAAATCGCCGGTCTGCACGCTGCGCAGCGCGATCGCGCGGTCGTAGCTGCGGCCGTCGCCCATCACGCCGACCGAGCGCAGGTTCGTCAGCGCGGCGAAATACTGGTCGGCGGCGATCCCGGCGCGGGACATCTCCTCGCGGAAGATCGCGTCGGCCTCGCGCAGCGTATCGAGCTTCTCCTTCGTGACCGCGCCGATCACGCGGATCGCAAGGCCCGGGCCCGGAAAGGGCTGGCGGCTCACGAGCGCCTCGGGCAGGCCGAGCTCGCGCCCGAGCTGGCGCACCTCGTCCTTGAACAGCAGCCGCAGCGGCTCGATGATCTCGCGGAAATCCACGCAGTCGGGCAGCCCGCCGACGTTATGGTGGCTCTTGATGACGGCGGCCTCGCCCTTGCCGGACTCGATCACGTCCGGATAGATCGTGCCCTGCACGAGAAAATCCACCGCTCCGACCTCATGCGCGACCTCCTCGAAGACGCGGATGAACTCCTCGCCGATGATCTTCCGCTTCCGCTCCGGCTCCTCGACGCCCGCCAGACGGGACAGGAAGCGCTCCTGCGCGTTGACGCGGATGAAGTTCGCCGCGCGGCGGGAAAAGACGGCCTCGACCTCGTCGCCCTCGTTCTTGCGCATCAGGCCGTGGTCGACGAACACGCACACGAGCCTCTCCCCGATCGCCTCGCTCATCAGCGCGGCGGCCACGGAGGAGTCCACCCCGCCGGAGAGCGCCAGCAGCGCGCGGCCGTTCCCGACCTTCGCGCGGACGGCCTCGATCGCCTGCGTCTTGTAGTCCGCCATCGTCCAGTCGCCCGCGGCACGGCAGATCCCGTAGAGGAAGTTGCGCAGCATGTCGCTCCCGCGCTCGGTGTGCGCGACCTCCGGGTGGAACTGCACGCCGTAAAAGCGCCGCGCCTCGTCGCAGATCGCCGCCGTCGGGCAGGCCGCGCTGTGCGCGGCCAGACGGAAGC
>JBGUZD010000142.1:0-11251 GCA_045222695.1 Candidatus Limivicinus sp. | reverse complement strand
CGTGACGCGGCAGATCACTTCTATGCCGCCGTAGGCCTCGCGGATCGCGATCACGTCGTCCAGGCTCATCCGGCGCGAGCCGAGATTGATGATCTTGAGATCCTCGAAATCGCCGCCGTGGTCGAGCAGCTCCTGTAGGTCGAGCGCGGCGCTCTCGGGGATGTTGATGTTTTCGGTGTTGCTGCGGAAGCTCTCGCCCGCGATCGTCACCTTGAAGAGGAAACGGACCTTCGGATAGCGGGAGCGGAGCATGCCGAGCTCGGTCCTGTCGAAGCGGACATTCGTCGTGTCGACCATGCGCGTATCGGGCAGATACTGCAGCTTCTCTCTGAGCTCTTCGGCCGTCACGCCCTCGGGCAGCGTGAGCTCCTTCGTCGTGTGCGGGAAGCTCTCCCCGCCGATGACGACGTTCCACTTGATGTCCACGTCCTCGCCCAGCAGCTCGCGCATCGCCATGATCTCGGCATAGCAGGAGGCCGCCGTGGCGTCGACGCGCTTGAGCGCGTTGAAATAGGCGAAGTTCTTCACCTCAGCCATGGTGAAATCGCCGATCGCGATCTCCTCGGAGCGGTTGTCGAAGCGCTGCGCGCCGACGGGCACCATCCAGCGCAGCTCCAGCGACGGATACGCCGCGATCAGCTGCATGATCTCGTCGCTGCAGTCGGCCGAGCGGGCGTCCACCAGGCGCAGCGAGGGGAAAAAGGAAAAGTTCTCCACCTCGTCCGCCGTGAAATTCTCCACCGCGATCGCCTCGGACAGGCAGTCGTAGCGCCACGGTCCGATCGGGACGTCCCAGAGCACAACGGCGTCGGGGTAGCGGCGAGCGATCTCGCGGTACTGCCTGACGCTGACATTTTTGCCGCGCAGGTCGATCGGCTCGTCCTTCGGGAAAAACGAGCCCATGGCGATGTTGTAGTGCGTATAGACGTAAACGGCCGCGCCGATCGCAAGCGCAAGGATGAGGATCAGAGCGATCAGCGGCGCCGCGCTTTTTTTCTTTTTCCGCTTTCTTACGGCCATATCTTCCTCCACACAGAGAGCTTGTGCTGCCGTGTCATTGTATCATCACGGCAGGTCTTTTTCAAGAGCGGCGGGCCGCGGCGGGGCTGTTGCGCGCGATCTCCGAGCCGTCCACGCAGAAATAGGTGAAGCTCGCCGTCGCCAGCAGCCTGCCCCCTCGCCGGTGAGGGTGACCTCGACGAGGACGGTGCTGCGTCCGCGGTGCTTCATCAAAGCCTCGGCCCAAACGGCGCCGGAGGCCTGGGTGTGCAGGAAGTTGATATCGCCTCCCTGCGTGACGTAAGTCCGTCCGTCGGTGCTCGAGGCGCAGCCGGCCGCGTTGTCCGCCAGCGTAAAGAGCGCGCCGCCGTGAACGAGGCCGTGCGGGTTCAGCATCTCGGGGCGAAGCTCGAGGCGCAGGAGCGAACGGTCGGGTCCGACCTCCGCGATCTCGACGCCGATGAGCTGCACGAAGGGATTGTGGCGGTTTACCTCCAGGCTTTTTTCTTTCAGCGAACGCTGTTCCATAGCGGTGCCTCCGATCGGAAAAATCACGTTCCATAGTATAACAGGCCGCACGGACAAAAGCCAGTATTATTTAAGAAAAAAGGCGCTTTGGGTACTTTTTCGTATCATTCGGTTCCTTTTGCGCATTTCTTATTGCAATAAAGAAAAAATTCATCTTTTTTTGCAACTACGACTACCAATTTTGTAAAAGCTATGTTATAATTTAGTATCTCATATTGCGGCATGCGATCCATGCTCGGACAGTTATTATGAATTGGGGGCTGTTTACATGAAGAAGATACTCGTGCTCGAGGACGAGGCCAATATCCGCAGCTTTGTGGTCATCAACCTGCGCCGCAGCGGATACGAGCCCATCGAGGCCGAAAACGGAGCGGAGGCTTTGGAAAAACTCAAGGTCAATCCCGACATCTGTCTGGCGCTGCTGGACGTGATGCTGCCGGATATCGACGGCTTCGAGGTCTGCCGCCGCATCCGCGCGACCGGCTCGAAGATGGGCATCATCATGCTGACGGCCAAGAGCCAGGAGATCGACAAGGTCACCGGCCTTATGACCGGCGCGGACGACTATGTCACCAAGCCCTTCTCCCCCGCCGAGCTCACCGCCCGCGTGGACGCACTGATCCGCCGCCTCGGCGTGGACGACGACGAGAAGACCAGCGTGGAGATCACGAGCGGCCCCTTCGTGCTCAACACGCGCAACCGCACGCTGGAGAAAAACGGCCAGCGTCTCAAGCTCACGCAGATCGAATACCTGCTGATGAAGCTCTTTATGGAGAATCCCGGCAAGGCCATGTCGCGCGAGGACATCCTCTCCGCCGTCTGGGGCGGCGACTTCTCCGGCGAGCTCAAGACCGTGGACGTGAACATCCGCCGTCTGCGCATCAAGATCGAGAGCGATCCCACCGAGCCGGAGTACCTCACCACCGTGTGGGGCTACGGCTACAAGTGGGGCTACTGATCGCGCCCCCTCTCCCCGTCTCCTTACGCGCGGCCGGAGGCCGCGCATTTTATACAGAAAGCATTTACGGTAATCTATGAATACAAGGCTCAAAAACCAATTGATCGTCTCCGGCATCGGCGCGCTGATCCTGCTGCTCACGGCGGTGTATCTCATCACCCGCGGATACCCGCTCTATGCCGTAGGGCTCATCACGCTGGTCTGCTTTTACATCATCGGCGTGATGCTGTGGTTCTGGTCGCGCGTGTCCGACCCGATGGAAAACCTCACGGACATCGCCCGGCGCATCGCCGAGGGCAGCTACGGCATCCAGGTGGAAAAGCTCAGCGACGACGAGGTGGGCGATCTCACCGACGCGCTCAACGAGATGTCCGAAAAGGTCGCCGTCGCGGAAAAGACGCGGACCGAGTTCATCTCGCAGGTCTCTCACGAGCTGCGCACCCCGCTGACCGCCATCGAGGGCTGGGCGGAGACGATCGCCTATGACGACGCCGTGCAGGGCGACTCGCTGCGCGGCGTTCAGATCATCTCCAAGGAGGCCGAAAGGCTGACCGGCATGGTCTCGGAGATGCTGGAATTCGCGCGCATCCAGGACGGGCGCTTCAATCTCCGCATCGAAAACATCGACATCGCCGCCGAGCTGGAGGACGCCATCTTCACTTACGGCGAACTCTTCAAGCAGGCCGGGATCGAAGTCAGCTACGAGCAGCCGGACAAGCCCATCCCCATGATCCCCGGCGACCCGGAGCGTCTCAAGCAGGTCTTTCTCAATCTGCTCGACAACGCCGCCAAGCACGGCGGCGACGGCAAGCGCGTGGAGGTGTCCATCTCCGCCGAGGGCCAGGCCGTGCTCATCCGCATCCGCGACCACGGCCACGGCATCCCCGCCAACGAGCTGCCGCATGTCAAGGAGAAGTTCTACAAAGGCAGCTCGAAAAACCGCGGCACGGGCATCGGGCTGTCCGTCTGCGACGAGATCGTCGCGCGCCACGGCGGCAAGCTGATCATTGAAAACGCGGAGGGCGGCGGCTGTCTCGTCACGATCTCGCTCCCGCTCCGCGGCGGAGAAAACCATGAAAAGAAAAACTGAGGACTGCTCGTTCCGCACCAGCATCGGCGGCCAGGCGCTGATCGAGGGCATCCTGATGCGCGGCCCGAAAAAGCAGGCCGTCGTCTGCCGTACGAAGGACGGGCTGGTCGAAAAGGTCGAAGAGCTGGAGCTTATCCGCGACAAGCACCCCATGCTGGGGCTGCCTTTCATCCGCGGCGTCGTGACGCTGTTCGATTCCCTTTTCAAGGGCATGGCCGCGCTGACCTATTCCGCCTCGCTCGTCCCGCTCGAGGAGCAGGGCGAGCCCGACAAGCTCGATCAATGGATCGAGGCCCATTTTGAGGGCGAAAAGGCCCAGAAGCTCATCATCGGCACGGCCGTGGTGCTGGGCGTGGCGCTGTCTCTGTTCCTGTTCATCTTTCTGCCCGCCTTTCTCGTCGGGCTGATCGGTCCGCTGAAGGAAAACTTCTTTGCGCGCAATCTCTCCGAGGGCGTGCTGCGGATCGTGATCCTGCTTGTCTACATGCGCCTGATCTGCGAGGTGGGAGACGTCAAGCGTCTCTTTGCCTATCACGGGGCCGAGCATAAGACGATCTTCTGCTACGAGCACGGCAAGCCCCTCACGGTTGAAAACGTCCGGCCGGAGAGCCGCTTCCACCCCCGCTGCGGCACCAGCTTTCTGCTGGTCGTGATCGTGGTGAGCATCCTGGTCAACTCCGTCGTGCGTCTGTCCAACAGTTTCGCGCGCATGGGCTGCCATCTGCTGCTGCTGCCCGTCGTGGTCGGCGTGAGCTATGAGATCAACCGCTGGTGCGGCCGGCATGACAATTGGCTCTCCGCCGTCCTTTCCGCGCCGGGAAAATGGCTTCAGCACATGACCACCAACGAGCCCGACGACGACATGATCGCCTGCGCGATCCGCGCGCTGGAGCTGGTCATCCCCGAGGAAAAGGGCAGCGACGCCTGGTAAGGAGCAAAACATGAAAACCTACAACGATGTCTATATGCAGGCGAGGAACGCGCTGCGCGAGCACGGGATTGAGGGCTACAACCTCGAGGCGCGCCTGCTCGTGGCCACGGCTGCGGGCAAGACCACGCAGGAGCTGCTGCGCGACCTCTCGCTGTATACGAGCCCCGAGATGGCCGACAAGGTCGCCGCGCTGACCGAGCGGCGCATCTCCGGCGAGCCGGTGGCCTATATCACGGGCGCGTGGGAGTTCTACGGCCTGCCGATGTATATCAACTCCGACGTACTGATCCCCCGCATGGACACCGAGCTGCTCGTCGACGCGGCCAGAGAGCTTCTCAACGGCCGCAAGATGGACGCGCGCGTGCTCGATCTCTGCTGCGGCAGCGGCTGCATCGCCTGCGCCGTCGGGCACGAGCTGCCCGCCGCGCGGATCGTGGCCGTGGACCTGAGCGCGAAGGCGCTGGAGGTGGCGCGCAGGAACGTCGCCGCCAACCGTCTGTCCTCGCGCGTGATCTGCATGCAGGCCGACGCGACGGCCTCGCCGCCGATGAGCATGGGGCAGTTCGACATGATCGTGTCCAATCCCCCCTATGTGCGCAGCGCGGACATGAAGAAGCTCGATCCCTCGGTGCGCAACTTCGAGCCCTCCTGGGCGCTCGACGGCGGCAAGGACGGGCTGAAGTTCTACAAGGCCATCATCAAATACTGGAAGAGCGTGCTCCGCCCCGGCGGATATCTGCTCTTTGAGGTCGGCGAGGGCCAGGCCGAGAGCGTGAAGGAAATGCTGCTCACGGGCGGCTTCCGCAGTGTGAGTTCCAAATTCGATACGCTCGGCGTCGAGCGCGTCGTCATCGGGAAAATGTAAAAAAGTAAAAAGAAATAGATCGGGACGGCGGCAAGCCGTTCCGAGAGGAGGAAAAGCTTTATGGCAGAGAAAAAGAAGACTGCGGCCGCGCCCGAGCTCAGCGACAGAAAGAAAGCTCTGGAGACCGCCATCGCCAAGATCGAGAAGGACTACGGCAAGGGCACGATCATGCGTCTGGGCGACGATATCTCCGTCAACGTCGAGGCCCTGTCCACCGGCTCGCTTTCGCTGGACTTCGCGCTCGGCATCGGCGGCGTGCCCAAGGGGCGCATCATCGAGATCTACGGCCCCGAGGCCTCCGGCAAGACGACGCTGGCGCTGCACATCGTCGCCTCCGCGCAGAAAAACGGCGGCGACGCGGCCTATATCGACGTGGAGCACGCGCTCGAGCCCGCCTATGCCCGCGCCCTCGGCGTGGACATCGACAGTCTTCTGATCTCCCAGCCGGACACCGGCGAGCAGGCGCTCGACATCACCGAATCGCTCGTGCGCTCCGGCGCCATCGACGTGATCGTCGTCGACTCGGTCGCCGCGCTGATCCCGCGCGCCGAGCTCGAGGGCGAGGTGGGCGACACGGTCGTCGGCATGCTGGCCCGTCTGATGTCGCAGGCGATGCGGCGTTTGGCCGGCGCGATCTCGAAGAACAACTGCACCGTGATCTTCATCAACCAGCTCCGCCAGAAGATCGGCGTGATGTACGGCAACCCCGAGACCACGCCCGGCGGCCTGGCGCTGAAGTACTACGCCTCCGTGCGCATCGACGTGCGCCGTATCGAGACGCTCAAGGCCAACGGCGAGATGATCGGCAACCGCACCCGCGCCAAGGTCGTCAAGAACAAGGTCGCGCCTCCCTTCCGCGAGGCGGAGTTCGACATCATGTACGGCGAGGGCATCTCGCGCATCAGCGAGATCATCGACCTGGGCGTGAAGCTGGAGCTGATCGAGAAGGGCGGCGCGTGGTTCACCGTCAACGGCCAGCGGCTGCAGGGCAAGGACGCCGTGAAGGAATATCTCACGTCCAACCCCGAGTACTGCGACCGACTGGAGCAGGCGATCCGCGACAATTCCTTCAAGCTGCTCTCTCCGCAGGCGCAGAAGGCCGCGCGCGTCTCCGGGCGCGCCGTCGAGGTCAGCGCCGCGGACTTCGACGAGGGCTGAGCCTGAAAGCCCGTCATGGTCGTCACCGCATTAAGGCAAAGCTCCCCCGGGCGCTTCCTCGTGGAATTCGACGGCGGCGAAACGCTGCGCTCCACGCTCGAGGCCGTGACCGATGCCCGGCTTTACGTCGGGATGGAGCTGGACGAGGAAGCCTTTGAGGAGCTCAAGCGCAGCTCTTCAAAGGCTCTCGACCGTCAAAAGGCCTTGGAAATGCTCTCGCGGAGGCCGTATTCGCGCCGCGAGCTGAAGGACAAGCTGCTGCGCCGCGGCACGGACGAACAAAGCGTCGACGAATGCATCTCCTGGCTCGACGAGCACGGCTTTCTCGACGACGGCGAATACGCCGGCGCCGTCGCGCGACATTACAGCGCCAAGGGCTACGGCGCTGGCCGCGTGAAGAGCGAGCTGCGCCGCCGCGGCATCGAGCGCGAGCTTGCCGATGAGACGCTTGCGGAGCTGCCGGAGAACACGGAGAAGATCGACGCATATATCGCCCGCCGTCTGAGCGATCCGAAGGACCGCGACAGCGTGCGGAAAATCGGCGCCGCGCTGTTCCGCCGCGGATATTCCTGGGAAGAGATCCGCGCCGCGCTGCGGCGATTTGACAGTGATACAGAGGAAGACTGATGGAAAAGACCTTTGCGATGATCTCGCTCGGCTGCGCCAAGAACCTGGTCAACAGCGAGCAGATGCTCTACCTGCTCAGCGAGGCGGGCTATACGATGGTACCGGAGCCCGACGGCGCGGATTTTGCCGTGGTCAACACCTGCGGCTTTATCGACGCCGCCAAGAGCGAGGCCATCGACGTCATCCTGGAGATGGCGGAACTGAAAAAGGAAGGAAAGCTCGGCGCGCTGATCGTCACGGGCTGTCTGTCCGAGCGCTATCAGGATTCGATCCTCGAAGAGCTTCCGGAGATCGACGCGGTCCTGGGCGTGGGCAGCTTCGGCGATATCGTCAAGGCCGCGGACGCGGTCATGGAGGGCCGCGCGATCAGATGCTTCGCCTCGAGCAGCGCTCCGGTGGACGAGATCCCGCGCGTGGTCTCCACCGGCCCGTCCTGGGCCTATCTGCGCATCGCGGAGGGCTGCGACAACTACTGCGCCTTCTGCGCGATCCCCTACATCCGCGGGCATTACCGCTCGCGGGCGATGGAGAACATCGTCGAAGAGGCGCGCGAGCTGGCCGAAAGAGGCGTCAAGGAGCTGATCGTCATCGCGCAGGACATCACGCGCTACGGCACGGACCTGTACGGAAGACGATGTCTCGCCGCGCTCTGCCGCGAGCTGGGGAAGATCGAGGGCGTCGAGTGGATCCGCCTGCACTACCTATACCCCGAGGCCTTCGACGACGAGCTGATTGACGAGATCGCCTCCAACGACAAGATCGTCAAGTATCTCGACATCCCCATCCAGCATATCAACGACGGCATCCTCAAGGCCATGCACCGCCGCGGCACGGGCGGAGAGATCCGCGCGCTGTTTCAGAAGCTGCGCGCGCGCATCCCGGGTCTGGTGCTGCGCACGAGCCTGATCACCGGTCTGCCCGGCGAGGGCGAGGCCGAATTCGAGGAGCTCTGCGATTTTCTCAAGGAAGCGCGCATCGAGCGCGCGGGCGTCTTTCCCTTCTCGCCCGAGGAGGGCACGCCCGCCGCGGCGATGGAGCACCCCGACCCGCTGACGGCGCAGCGCCGCGCCGAGCTCGTCATGGAGCTGCAGGCGCGCATCATGGACGAATTCTGCGAGAGCCGTATCGGTCAAACGCTGCGCGTGCTCTGTCAGGACTTCGACGAGGACAGCGGCCTTCTTGTCGGACGCTCATACGCCGATTCTCCCGACATCGACGGGCTGGTCTTCTTTGAGGGCTCCTGCGCCCCGGGCGAGATGTGCGACGTGCTCGTCGATTCCGCCGAAGACGGTTTTCTGTACGGCAAGGAGGTTGAAGCATGACCACCGCCAACAAGCTCACGATCTTCCGGGTCGTGCTCATCCCGGTCTTTCTCGTGCTCGCCTACGCGGGGCAAAGATATTGGGCGCTCGCGGTCTTTGTGATCGCCAGCCTTACCGACATGCTCGACGGCTATATCGCACGGCACTATAACCAGATCACCGATTTCGGCAAATTCATGGACCCGCTGGCCGACAAGGTGCTCGTGATGGCCGCGATGTGCTATTTCGTCGAGGTCGGCCGGATGCCCGGCTGGGCCCTTGCGATCGTGCTGCTGCGCGAGTTCGCCGTGTCCGGCATGCGCCTCGTCGCCGTCGAGCAGGGCCGCGTGATCGCCGCCGCCTGGTCCGGCAAAATCAAGACCGCCGCGACGATGGTCTGTCTGTGTCTGATGCTGCTCATCGGCCCGCCGCAGCTTGGGGACTCCGCGCCCGATCTTGTCGCGCAGTTCTCCACCGCCGTGATCCTCGTCACCACCGTGTGGTCCGGCGTCGAATACTTCTGGAAAAACCGCGACGTGTTCCGCCACGTCGATTAAGGAGCGATATCTATGTATCTTTACAATTCCGCCACCCGCAAGAAAGAGCTTTTCGTCCCCAACCACCCCGACATCGTCAAGATGTACACCTGCGGGCCGACCGTGTACCATTACGCGCACATCGGCAACCTGCGCTCGTACATCATGGAGGATATCCTCGACCGCTATCTGCGCTACTCCGGCTACAACCTCAAGCGCGTGATGAACATCACGGACGTGGGGCATCTGACCTCCGACGCCGACGAGGGCGAGGACAAGATGCTCAAGGGTGCCAAGCGCGAGCACAAGAGCGTCATGGAGATCGCGAAGTTCTACACCGACGCTTTCTTCTCCGACTGCGCGAAGCTGAACATCCGCACGCCGGACGTGGTCGAGCCCGCGACGAACTGCATCGACGAGTACATCAAGATCATCTCCAAGCTGATGGATACCGGCTACGCCTACTTTGCCGGCGGCAACGTGTACTTCGACACCTCCAAGCTCGAGCGCTACTTCATCTTCAACGACTTCAACGCCGAGGACCTTGACGTCGGCGTGCGCGAGGGCGTGGACGAGGACACGAACAAGCGCAACCGCAACGACTTCGTGCTGTGGTTCACCAAGTCCAAGTTTGAGGATCAGGCCCTGAAATGGGATTCCCCCTGGGGCGTGGGCTATCCCGGCTGGCACATCGAATGCAGCGGCATCTCGATGAAGCACCTCGGCGAGGACCTCGACATCCACTGCGGCGGCATCGACAACGCCTTCCCGCACCACACCAACGAGATCGCGCAGTCCGAATCCTATCTCGGCCACCACTGGTGCAACCTGTGGATGCACGTGCTGCACCTCAACACCAACGACGGCAAGATGTCCAAGTCCAAGGGCGAGTTCCTGACGGTCTCGCTGCTTGAACAGAAGGGCTACGATCCCCTCGCCTACCGCTTCTTCTGCCTGCAGAGCCACTACCGCAAGGCCCTGGTCTTCACCTGGGAGAACCTCGACAACGCCCAGCTGGCCTACAACAAGCTCCTCGCGCGCATCGCCGCGCTCAAGCCCGACGACGGAGAGCTCGACGAGGCGGCTTTCAAGGCCATGAAGGAAAAATTCTGCAAGGCGCTCGACAGCGATCTGAACACCTCGCTGGCCGTGACGGCGCTCTACGACGTGCTGAAAGTCCCGACCAACGACTTCACCAAGCTCGCCGCGATCGCGGACTTTGACCGCGTGCTGAGCCTGAGCCTGATCGACAAGGCCGCGAAAAAGCGCGAGGAGCTCAAGAAGGAAGCTCTCGTCGCCGGCGAGTTCACGATCCTCTCCGAGAGCGGCGAGTCCGACCCGGAGGTCGAAGCGAAGATCCGCGCCCGCCAGGACGCGAAGAAGGCCAAAAACTTCGCCGAGGCCGACCGCATCCGCGACGAGCTCAAGGCCGCCGGGATCGAAGTGACGGACATCCCGCACGGCGCGAAATGGAAGCGCGTATAAGAAAGCGTATTTCGGAATCAGAAAAAAGGTCCGGAAGGTTTACATAACCTTCCGGACCTTTTTCATACCTTCAGCCCTTCAGCCAAAAAGGCCTTTCAATTTGTCAAAGAAATCCGAGGCCGAGCCGAAGAAGATCCTGAGCTTCTCGTAAAAGGTGACCGCTTTGTCCTTCGCCTCGCCGATGCGCCGGATCGTCTCCTGCGCCTGCTCGACGCGCTCGCGCAGTTCGCTCGGGTTCAGCTTTTCCAGCGAGCGGCATAGGTCAATGAGCTGTCGGATCTGACTGTCGCTGAGTGTCACATTGTACTCTCCCGCGATGTTTTCGATCTCCCGGCGCAGCTCCTCGTCGCTCATCTTTTCGGTCTCGCTGAGCACCTCCTTGAGTCCGGAGACAATCTCCGTCGCGTCAAGGCTGCCGATCTGCTCTGCCAGCTCGCCGGTGATGGTCAGCTCCTGCGTGCCGACGGATTTGGCGATCTCGTCGAGCGTGTCGCCGGTGATGTGCTCGTAAGCTTTGTAGATCCCGGTCAGAGCGGCCGTGCCGCTGACCTCGAAGGGCGCGGCGACGACGATCTTCGCGTCCGTAATTCCCGCCGTGACGAGGGCGTTCTTGTACATCTCGGCCGTGCACCAGTTGATGTTGTAGGTGTCCACGCTCAGACCGGCGCCCTCGTCGAGAAGCTGGACATAGACGCAGGAAATCGCGTTCTTGCCGATCACGCTCTCCTCGACGAGCCCCTCGAGATAGCGGCGCTCCTCGGCGTTGGTGACCT
>JBGUZD010000141.1:0-11022 GCA_045222695.1 Candidatus Limivicinus sp. | reverse complement strand
CGGCTCCACGGCCATGACCTCCATCCTGTTCATCGTCATCGCTGCGATCTTCGGTTTCTTTGTGTACCGCAAGAACGCCAAGATCGGCCCGGCGACCATCGTCGGCATCCTCGGCATCGTCGCCATCGTTGTCCTCGGTCAGTTCGCCGGCCTGCACTTCAGCCGCACCTTCTGGGTCATCTTCATCGCCGTCTATGTCACGGTCGCTTCGCTGCTTCCCGTCTGGATCCTGCTCCAGCCCCGTGACTACCTCAGCTCCTTCCTGCTCTACGGCATGATGATCATCGCGGTCATCTCCATCGTCGGCGGCACCTTCACCGGCGCTGCCACCGTCGAGGCTCCTGCCTTCTACGGCTGGAAGAACCCGGCCGGCCAGCCGCTTTTCCCGTTCCTGTTCATCACGGTCGCCTGCGGCGCCTGCTCCGGCTTCCACTCCCTGATCTCCTCCGGCACCTCCTCCAAGCAGATCGACAACGAGAAGGACGCCCAGATCATCGGCTACGGCTCCATGATCGTCGAGTCCGCTCTCGGCGTCATCTCCCTCATCGCCATCGGCGTTGTGTGGAGCCAGACCTCTGCCGGCGGCGGCGACAAGTTCCAGCTGTCCGCTCCTCCGACGATCTTCGCCGGCGGCATTGCCACCATGTTCGCTTCCTTCGCGGGCGAGAAGAGCTACGCTGTGATCTACAACCTGTTCACGCTGGCTGTCTCCGTCTTCGCGCTGACCTCCCTTGACTCCGCCACTCGTCTCTGCCGTTACCTCTTCGCCGAGCTCCTCACTCCCGAAGGAAAGACCCACGACGATCTGACCGGCGCTGCCAAGTTCTTCTCCACCCCGATCGTCTCCACGCTGATCATGGTCTTCATCGGCTGCGGCATGGGCTTCATGGCCCTGTCCCAGATCTGGAGCGTGTTCGGCGCCGCCAACCAGCTGCTTGCCTCCATCGCGATGCTGGCTGTCTGCACCTGGCTCGGCAAGATCGGCCGCAACAACAAGATGTTCTACTTCCCGATGGTGTTCATGATGCTCGCCACGATCACGGCTCTCTGCTTCACGATCATCAACGGCTTCAAGACCATCATGGCCGGCGCTCAGTGGGGCACCTACTTCCAGGTCATCTGGTCCATCGTCCTTGTCGTCCTCGCGATCCGTCTCGCCATCATGGCGTTCAAGACGCTCTCCGAGCAGGCCAAGGCCAAGGCCTAAGCGTTTCGCTTAGAACCTTACAACAAAACATAGCAAAAAACACGCTCCCGCCCGGGAGCGTGTTTTTTGCTTTATCCCTTCAATATTACCTTCCCCTCGCAAGGGGAAGGGGGACCGCTTGCGGTGGATGAGGTCCAGAGGCTTCCCCGCGCACGGGGAAGCCTTTTCCGTTCAGATTTCCACGATGATGACCTTCAGACCTTTGCGCTGCGCGTAAAGGATCGTGTTCATCGTGCCGCCCGCCGTGCCGTTGAACACGGCCAGCAGCACGCCCGAGGCGTCGACCATATATTCGTTTCGCCGCTGCATGCAGCCGGGGGAATAGCGGTGGGCGATGAAACTTACCTCGTCGCATTCGGCGAGCAGATGATCGTAGCGCCGCCTCTCCGCCGCAGTCCATGCGTCGGCCTGCGTGTCGCAGGGCAGCGCGGCCTCCAGGCTCACGTCCGGGTACTTTTCACGCAAGGCGAGCACGGCCTCGGCAAAATAAAAGTCGCAGCCCCGCGCCATGCCGCAGATGAAATGCCGCAGCCCCGCGAGATACAGCCCCTCGAGGTGACAGCCCAGCTCCTCCTTGAGCCTGCGGCAGCGATCGTCGCTCTCATCCGCGCCCCAGGGCAGCTTTTCCGGCCGGTGGCCGGTGAAGCAGCAGTTTTTCATCTTCTCGTCCATAGACGCCTCCGCGCGATCGTTTTCTTCTGCCGTGATTGTACCGCGTCGATTGCCTCTTGTCAAAGGCTAAGCGCGGTGCTATACTGTTTCTATCTTCGAGGCCAGGTGAAAATCCTGACCGGCGGTCACAGTCCGCAAGCCTTTTCAAAAGAAAGGCACGAACCGGTGGAATCCCGGTACCGACGGTACAGTCCGGATGGTAGAAGAGGCCTTTGGCACGGCCCAAAGGCGTATTTTGTCATGTACGCCCGAAGAAATCCTTCGGGCGTTTTTCTTTGCCCGAGCTGTGATTTCAAGGAGGAATCCCCATGGAAAACCTGAGCTTCATCCTCACCTGTCTTGCGATCTTCGCGGGGCTCATGCTCGTCGCCTGGCTGCTGCAGAAGCTGCTCTGCCGCGACACCAAGCCGCTGACCGGCACGCACTACATCACCTATACGGCGATGTTCGCCTGCATGGCGGGCGTGCTGATGCTCCTCGAGATCCCGCTGCCCTTCGCCCCGCCCTTCTACAAGATCGACCTGAGCGAGCTGCCGATCATGATCTGCACCTTCTATCTCGGCCCGGTCGCCGGCGTGACGGCGGAGCTGATCAAGGTGCTGGTCAAGCTGCTCCTGAAGGGCACGACGACGGCCTTCGTCGGCGACTTCGCCAACTTCGCGGTGGGCTGCTCCTTCGTCCTGCCCGCCAGCCTCGTCTATCACGCAAAGCCCGGGAAAAAGAGCGCGCTGGCCGGCCTCATCGTCGGCACGCTGTGCATGACGGTTTTCGGCAGCGCCTTCAACGCGATCTACCTGCTGCCGAAATTCGCCGCGCTCTTCGGCATGCCGATGGACGCGATCATCGGCATGGGCACCAAGGTCAACGCGCGCATCAACAGCGTCTCGACGCTCGTGCTCTTCGCGGTCGTGCCCTTCAATCTGCTCAAGGGCGTGATCGTCTCGGGCCTGACCTTCCTGCTGTACAAGCGCATCTCGCCCCTGCTGCACAAGGGCGACGACCGCAAGAAAAAGCGCCGCGCGGAAAAGGCGGCGTGAAAGAAAAAGCCTCTCTTTGAGAGGCTTTTTCTTTACTCACTTACCCGTTCGTGGTATGATAAACAAACAGAGAAAAAGCAAACGGAGGACATGCAAATGGATCTCTTATCGCAATACCGTTCCAAGCTCAAAACGGCCGCGGAGGCCGTGAAGATCGTCAAAAACGGCGACTGGGTGGACTACGGCTCGAACAACTCCTACCCGCCCGCGCTCGACGCCGCGCTGGCCGCGCGCCGGGACGAGCTCCGCGGCGTCCAGGTCCGCGGCAATTTCCTGCGCGGGCCCCTCGCCGTCGTCGAGTGCGACCCGGAGGGCGAGCACTTCATCTACAACACCTGGCACTGCTCGGCCTATGACCGCCGGCTCTGCGACCGCGGCCGCGCCTACTTCACGCCCATGACCTTCCGCAACATGGACTGGTATTACCGCAGCTTTCTGAGAACGGACGTCGCCATGGTCTCCGTCGCCCCGATGGACGGCGAGGGCAACTTCAACCTCTCCGGCGCGCTGGGCTCGACCTGCTCGGTCGTGGAGAACGCACGATATGTGATCGTCGAGGTCAACCCGGCCATGCCGCGCATCCGCGGCGAGGCGGCGAAGCTGCCGCTCGAAAAGGTGGATGCGATCGTCGAAGGCCCGGCCGTACCGCTCTGGGAGCTGGAAAACCACGCGCCGAACGAGCTTGAAAAAAAGATCGCGGGCTACGTCTTTCCGCACATCTGCGACGGCGCGACGATCCAGCTCGGCATCGGCGGCGTGCCCAACGCGATCGGCGAGCTGATCGGCGATTCCGATCTCAAGGACCTCGGCATGCACACCGAGCTCGCCTCCGACGGATATCTGGCCATGTACCGCGCGGGCAAGCTGACCAACAAGCGCAAGAGCCTGCACCCCGGCCTGGGCGTGCTGGGCCTTGCGATCGGCTCGCGCGAGTTCTACGACTGGCTGGACGACAACCCGGAGATCCTGGGCATGCGGCTCGACTACGTCAACGCCATCCCCGTCATCGCGCAGAACGACAACATGATCTCGATCAACGGCTGTCTCGCCGTCGATCTCTACGGCCAGGCCTGCTCGGAGAGCGTCGGCACCCGCCAGATCAGCGGCTCGGGCGGGCAGCTGGACTTCGTCAACGGCGCGACCGCCGCAAAGGGCGGCAAATCCTTCCTGTGTATGTCCTCGAGCTTCACCGACAAGGCGGGCGCGCGTCATTCGCGCATCCTGCCGCAGTTCGGCGGCGACATCGTGACCACGCCGCGCAGCGAGGTGTTCTGGCTGGCCACCGAGTACGGCGCGGTCAATCTCGCGGGGCGCAGCAGCTGGGAGCGCGCCGAGGCGCTGATCTCGATCGCCCATCCCGATTTCCGCGACGAGCTCATCCGCGCGGCGGAGGCGCAGCACATCTGGCTTCCGCACAACAAGAGGTGAGGCGGATGCGGATCGATCAAACGCTGTACCGCGGCCGCGCGGACGAGGGACGGCTCGAGAAGGAGCGGCGCTGCTACGACCTGCTCGACGGCCTCGGGATCGAGTATGCCCGCGTCGACCACGAGCACGCCGACACTATCGAGGCCTGCCGCGAGGTGGAAAAGCTTCTCGGCTGCGTGATCTGCAAGAACCTGTTTTTGTGCAACCGTCAGCAGACCGAGTTCTACCTGCTCATCATGCCCGGCGACAAGCCCTTCAAGACCAAATACCTCTCCGCGCAGATCGGCTCGTCCCGCCTGAGCTTCGGCGGCGCGGAGGACATGGAGCGGCTGCTCGGCGTCACGCCCGGCTCGGTCAGTCTGCTGGGGCTGATGAACGACCAAACGAAGGCCGTGCGTCTGCTCGTCGACCGGGACCTGCTCGACGACGCGTCCTTCGGCTGCCACCCCTGCATCAACACCTCCAGCCTGTGCATGCCGATGCGCGACGTGCGGGAAAAGCTGCTCCCCGCGCTCGGACATGAACCAACTTATGTAAACCTCCCCCGAGAGATCGGATAAGCACGCTCCTCCAAAGGCCGGATCCGCCGTCGGATCCGGCCTTTTCCCATATATGGGGGCTTTCTGTGTGATTTAATACAAGAATTTGAAAATAATACCCGAAAAAGCCTTGCGCGCGGAGTGATGTACTGTTATTATATAAAGTGGATCGTTACAGGATTATGCAAACCGGAATCCGGCCGGATGATCGGATCGGAACGCTTCGTCGAAGCTGCGGACGCCAAGGGAGTGTGTGGATCGTGAAAACGAAAAAACTGTTTGCGCTGCTGCTGATGCTGGCCATGCTTGCCGCCCTGCTGCCTCTCACCGCCTCCGCGGAGGGTGAGCCTGCAGCTGGGTATTATCTGCTCGGCGATATGAACACTTGGACCCCCTCGGCCGGCTACCGCTTTTCCGTCAATCCGGCGAATGCGAGCGAATACATGCTGGATACGACGCTGACTTTGGGACAGCAGTTCAAGCTTGCCAGGATCGAAAGCGGCGCGGTGGCCCAGTGGTATCCCGCCGAAGGCAATAACTGGGTCGTTGTCGACTCAACGCCGCCCGGCGATGTAAGGATCTATTTTCGTCCCGACCCGGGCAATTTCTGGATCAGGGGAAAGCACGCGATCACCGTTCAGACCGGACTCGCGGGGGGAAGCGTGTCGGCCTCGCTCAGCAGCGCCCCGGACGGTGAGACGATCACGCTGTCCAACACGCCCGAAGACGAGTATGAGCTCGACCGCTATGTTGTTATAAACAATTCCGACAACAGCGAAGTCCCGGTCACGAACGGCACGTTCAAGATGCCCGACGCGGCCGTCACCGTTTCGGGGGTATTCAAAGTCAAGACCTATGACGTCACGATCTCGACCTCCGTTGCCAACGGCACGCTGAGCGCCGACAAGTCCGCCGCCGCGAAGGATGAGACCGTCACGCTGACCGCCGCGCCCGATGCGGGCTATGAGCTCGACGGGATCCCGACGGTGACGCCGGAACGCACGGTCTCCGCCGTGGACGGAGAGCCGCTGAAATACACCTTCACGATGCCCTCTTCGGCCGTGACGGCCTCCGCCGTCTTCAAGCCGATCGATTATCCGGTCACGGCCGTTTCCGGAGGTCACGGACAGGTCGCGCCGAACCCCTCGAGCGCTCATATCGGCGACGAGATCACGATCACCGTCACGCCCGACACGGGCTATATCCTCGATACGCTGAGCGTGTCTCCCAATTCCGTTACTCTCACTCCCGCCGGCGAAAACACCTATACCATCATCATGCCCGCCGCGGCCGTGACGGTCAGCGCGAGCTTCAAGCGGAATGTTCCCGACGGCTATTATCTGCTCGGAAAGGTCGCGTCGCTCGGGATGAACGGCTGGACCGTCAACAACATCGATCAATCCTCCGGCGCCTTTTCCCTGAATGCCGCCTGCACGGCTCCGGAGACGGAATATGTGCTGACGGGATTGACCCTGACCGCGGGAGACGAGTTCAAGATCGTCCGCGTCAGCGGGAACAGCATCACGGAATGGTATCCGATCACCGGCCAGGACAATTACGTGGTCGACGGCAGTCATGCGGGCGAGCGCGTCATCTATTTCCGTCCCACAGGAAGGACGCAGGACGATCACTGGTATGATCTCGAAAACCAGACCCACGACTATTTCTATGTGGCGCCGCGGGATCAGAACAACGGGGACGGGAGCTTTTACCTGATCACGGCTCCCTGGGATGCGGCGCACATCTCACAGAGCGATCTGTTTATCGCAAACCCCGGATTGGCCGGAGAGTATATCCTGGTGACGGATCTCGGCTATGATTCTGTCAAGGTGGCCCAGACGGGACTTGACGGCGCGATCACGGCCTGGTATCCCGACGCCTTCGGCGCGGAATATCCTGTGACCGACGCGCAGAAGGGCGTCATGGTCGTCTATTTCCAAAAGACGCCTGTGGCAGCCTGGGGCAACCGATACGTCTACATCACGCCCGCGGGCTCGATCAAAACGCTTGTCACGGCCGGAAAGGGCACGATCAGCGCCGTCCCGACCCACGGCAAGCAGTATACCAAGAGCGGCGAGACCCTGTACTACACCTTCCTCGGCGACACCGTGACCTGGACGGCCGCGCCGGAGCCCGGCTGGGAGCTCGACACGGTCAAGCTGTTCAACCTTGAAACAAGCGCGGAAACGGTGCTTTCCGGAACAGGAGTCGAGAGCTTCCTCATGCCGCAGGGCAATACCGACAACGTGGTCACGAATGTGCGCGTGGAGGCGAGCTTCAAGGCAGTCAGCTACACCGTGACGGTCGAGACCGACGGCAACGGCACGGCCTCCGCCGACCGCGACAGCGGCGTGAAGGGCACGGAGGTCACGCTGACGGCGACGGCCAACAGCGGCTATACCTTCAAGAAATGGGAGGTCCTGGCGGGCGGCGTCTCGGTGAGCGGCAACAAGTTCACAATCGGAACCGCCGATGTGAGGATCAAAGCGATCTTTGAATCCGCCTCGACGCCTACACCCTCGCCGTCACCCTCGCCGACGCCGTCCCCGTCCCCGTCTCCGCGGCCGGGCGGCGGAGGGACCGTTTATCCCACAAGGCCCAGCCCGACGCCGAAGCCGACGGCCACGCCTTCCCCGACGCCCTCCGTGACGCCGGCCCCGAGCCCGACGCCCGCGGCGACCGCGGAGCCCGCCTCTTCTCCCGCTCCCGCGCCGACGCCCGCTCCCGCGTCTGCGGGTGATCAGGACGGAAACGGCGGGGATCCCGGCGGCAGCCGTTCAACGGAGGACCTGACGGACGGACGCACCCCGCTGGTCGCTCCTTCGGGAAAACCGCACTGGGCGATCGCCGATCTCGTCCTCGGCGCCTTGAGCGTGCTGCTCGGCGGCGGACTGACGACTTCATACGCGGCAGGAGGAAAGAAAAGAGTACGCAGCAGACTGCGCCCTGCCGCCCTGATCCCCGCCGCGGCAGCGATCGTCACGCTGCTGATGACACAGGACTTCTCGGGCCTGAAGGTTCTCTTCGACAAATGGACGCTGCTGATGGCGGCCTATCCGCTCGCAGGCGGGCTGATGGGCGCGATCGCCGGAGTCCGCGAGGACAAAAAAGCAAAATAATACATGAACGCACCTGAAACAGGCCGTCCGGACGGACGGCCTGTTTTTTGCGCGGAGGCGCGCCGCCGCGGAGTTTTCTGTTGGCAAACGGGAAAGCCTATGCTAAAATAATATTTTAGTGAACAATAAAGGAGCGCGGGACATGAAGGAGTATGTGGAGGCCGGCAGGATCGTCAATACCCACGGCGTCAACGGAGAAGTGAAGATCGAGGTCTGGCTCGACTCGCCGGAGTATTTCCGGAGCTTCAAGCGCCTCTATCTGAACGGAGCGGAAAAGAAGATCCTCTCCGCGCGCGTGCACAAGAGCTTCGTCATCGCGCGGCTCGACGGGGTGGAAGACCTCAACGCCGCGATGGCGCTCAAGGGAAAGACTGTGGAGATCCTGCGCGCGGACGCGCATTTGAAGGAAGGAGAATTCTTCGTTCAGGACATCCTCGGCTTCCGGGTCGTGGACGAGCGGGGGACGGAGATCGGCAGGCTTGTCGACGCGGAGGAGACCCCCGCCTCGATGATCTACGTCGTGAAGGGCGAGAAAGAACACCTGATCCCCGCCGTCAGGGAATTCATTTTGTCTATCGACGCGGAGCGGGAAGAGATCCGCGTCCATCTGATCGAGGGCATGTGACATGAGCGAGATGAAGATCGACATTTTAACGCTCTTTCCCGACACGGTGCACGCCGTGCTGCACGAGAGCATCATCGGCCGCGCGGCCCAAAAGGGCGCGGTCGAGATCGACTGCGTCCAGATCCGTGACTTCACCGAGAACAAGCAGTGCCAGGTCGACGACTATCCTTACGGCGGCGGCTGGGGCTGCGTGATGATGGCGCAGCCGCTCAAAAGCTGCCTGGACCACGTCATGGCCGCGGCAGAGGGCAGAAACAGCCGGGTGATCTACCTCTCCCCGCAGGGAGAGCGCTTCACCCAGAACACCGCCAGACGCCTGCAGCGGGATTTCGACCATCTGGTGCTGGTCTGCGGCCACTACGAGGGCGTGGACGAGCGCTTCATCGAGGCGTGCGTCGACGAGGAGATCTCGCTGGGCGACTTCGTGCTGACCGGCGGGGAGATCGCCGCCATGGCCGTGGCCGACGCGGTGTGCCGCCTCGTGCCCGGCGTGCTCTCGGACGAGCAGTGCTACATCGGCGAGAGCCATTGGGACGGCCTGCTCGAATACCCGCAGTACACCCGTCCGGAGCTGTGGGAGGGCAGGGAAGTGCCGCAGATCCTCCTCAACGGCGACCACGAGAAAGTCGAAAAATGGCGCCGCCGCGAGCAGTTCCGGCGCACAAAGGAAAAGCGGCCCGACCTGTTTGAGAGCTTCGTTCCCGAGGATAAGGACGATCGGAAGCTGTACGAAGAGGTGAAAAAGGAGAGCGGGCGCATCGCGCTCACCGAGCCCGTCAGCTGCCGCGCCGCGACCGCGGAGGACGTCCCGGAGATCCTGCGTATCGTCGACGACGCGCGCGTGAGTTTGAAAAAGTTGGGAGCGGACCAGTGGCAGGGGCCCTATCCGGCCGCGGAGCACTTTCTGTTCGACATCGACAGGGGAGAGTGCTTCGTAGTCCTGCACGGCGGGGAGATCGCGGCCTTTTTCACGCTGTCCACGCGCGAGGAGCCCAACTACGACGCGATCACCGACGGCAGGTGGACCGAGGGCGTCGAATCGGCCGTGCTGCACCGTGGTGCGGTCGCGGCCAAATATCGCGGCAGCGGCATGGCGCAGAAGATGATGCGCTTCGTCGACGAGCGCGCGCTCGCGCTCGGGCTGCGCTGCATCCGTACCGACACGCACAAAAAGAACAAGTCCATGCAGCGCCTGCTGCGCGAGAGCGGCTACCGCTACCGCGGCAATCTGCAGGTGTTCGTCGAGCCGGGCCACGACACCGCGCGCCAGGCTTACGAAAAGATCATAAAGGTAAGAAAGTAAACGATGGATCTGACCGATTACAACGAGATACAGGCCCTGCTGCGGCGCAGCGGCTTTCATTTCTCCAAGTCCATGGGGCAGAATTTCCTCATCGCGCCCTGGGTGCCGGAGCAGATCGCCGACAGCGCGCGGCTGGACCAGGATACCGCCGTGCTGGAGATCGGCCCGGGCGTCGGCTGCCTGACCGAGCAGCTGGCCCGCCGCGCGGGAAAGGTGCTCGCCGTCGAGCTCGACCGCTCGCTGGCCCCCGTGCTGCGCGAGACGCTGGGCGGCTTCGACAACGTCGAGCTGCTCTTCGCCGACGTTCTCAAGCAGGACGTCGCCGCGCTCGTGCACGAGCATTTCGGCGGCATGCGCGCCGTCGTCTGCGCCAATCTGCCCTACAACGTCACGAGCCCGCTTTTGACCGCGCTGCTGAAAGCCGGATGCTTCGATACGCTCACGGTGATGATCCAGCGCGAGGTCGCGCGCCGCATCTGCGCCGCGCCGGACACCGCCGACTACGGCGCCTTCTCGCTCTTCGTCCAATGGCATGCGGAGTGCGAGCTGCTCTTCGACGTGCCGCCGCACTGCTTCCACCCGCAACCGAAGGTCACCTCCTCCGTGATCCGGCTGAGCGCGCGAAAAGAAAAGCCCTTCGCGGTATCGGACGAGGACTTTTTGTTTAGAATCATACGGGCGGCCTTTAATCAGCGCCGCAAGACGCTGCCGAACGCCCTCTCCTCCGGCCTCGGGCTGGAACGGGGCGAGATCGAGCGCGCGCGCGAAAACAGCGGCCTGGACCCGCGGATCCGCGGAGAAGCGCTCGACATGGCCGCTTTTGTCAAAATCGCAGACGAACTGGCCGCAAAAAAAGAAAAAACAAACGCGGTTTTGTGAGGAAAATGTATTGCTAAAACGTGTGAAATTATGATATTCTAAACCTTGCGAGTCTTCTTTGATAAAAAAGAGTTTGAAATATAGAAAGGATCGAAAAGACACATGAGCAAAAAGTACGTCTACCTCTTCTCCGAAGGCAACGCCAAAATGCGCGAGCTGCTCGGCGGCAAGGGCGCGAACCTCGCCGAAATGAGCAACATCGGTCTGCCCGTC
>JBGUZD010000140.1:0-11084 GCA_045222695.1 Candidatus Limivicinus sp. | reverse complement strand
GGGACTTGAACCCGCACGCCCGGAGTGAGCACTAGAACCTGAATCTAGCGAGTCTGCCAATTCCACCACTCGCGCATTTGGAAGCTTTGTTATCATAGCATCCCCGCCCCTGCTTGTCAAGAAAAAAATCGCCGCCGCCGCGGCTTTCGCACGGGGGCCTGATTCTTCATGGGACGCGGCGTGTTTTCCCTCTTTACATCGCCCGCGGAAAAATGATATAGTGTCATGCGGAAAGGGTGATAGACTATGTACACATCGCGTCCTCTTCTGAAAAACAACGCCAGGATCATTATCAAAACGGCCAGACCCTCGCTGATTGCCGCCTCCTTGATCTTTTTGCTTGTTTCGCTGCTGATGGGCGCTCTCAGCACAAAGCTCACCGGTATTACGGTAGATAATCTGATCACTTATCAGAACTATGTTTCCTCCGGCGACTTTGAACGTGCGCTCACATATCTCACGAGCCTGATCCCCCCGCGGTCGGCGCGCGTTTTCATTCTTTTGTTGTCGATCGTCTCGATGATCTGGCAGGCGGGATATACGATATTCATCATGAACACCGTCAAGAAAAGCGGCGCGACTTACGGCAATCTGCTCGACGGCTTTTCCATAACGCTCAAGCTGATCCTTCTCGGCTTTCTGCGCACGCTGTTTATCACGCTCTGGTCGCTGCTGTTCTATTTCCCCGGCATCATCGCCGCCTATCGCTATCGCATGTCGCTCTATCTCCTGCTCGACCACCCCGAGATGGGCGTGATGGAATGCCTGCGCACCAGCAAGCAAATGATGAAGGGCCACAAGTGGGAGTGCTTCGTGCTGGATCTGAGCTTCATCGGCTGGCGGCTGCTTTCCGAGCTTCCCCTCATCGGCTATTTTGTGTCCCTGTGGGTGACGCCCTACGTCAACACGACCTACGTGCTCTACTACATGGCGCTCGCGGGCAAGCCTGTGACCGTCGGCCCCGCGCCGGGGCAGAATCCGTATATGTAAAAAAGATCTCCCCTCTCCGGGGAGATCTTTTTATGCCCTTCTCAATAGATCATCGAGAAGTGTTCCGGTTTCGGTTTATAGTGTACGCCTGAGACCAGTCCGACCGCGGCAAAGAGCGTGACCATCGACGAGCCTCCGTACGAGAAGAAGGGCAGCGGGATGCCGATAACGGGGGTGATGCCGATGCACATGCCGATGTTGATGAAGGTCTGGAACGCAAGCGCGCCCGCGACGCCGAGGCAGATGAGCATGTCGTACATGCGTCCGGCGTGCAGCCCGACGTAGACGCAGCGGACGATGATGACCGTCAGCACGATCACGACCGCGATGCAGCCGATCATGCCGAGGTGCTCGCCGATGCTGGCGAAGATGAAGTCGGTATGCTTGCCGGTGAAGACCGTGGCGCGGTGTCCTTCCTCCGCGCCGGTCATGCGCCCGGCCATGAGGGAATAGCGGCTCTGCGTGGTCTGCCAGGTGATGCCCCAGCCGTCGGGGTCGATGCTCTTGTCATAGGGCGCGATCAGACGCTTTTTCTGGTAGTCCTTGAGGAAGTAGTTCCACAGGATCGGGATGACGGCCGCGATGGCGGCGCCGCCGATGGCGAACCAGTACAGCTTCACGCCCGCCGCGAAGAACATCAGCAGAAAGACCGCCAAGATGATTGTCGCGCTGCCGAGGTCGTCGCCGACGACGACGATCAGACCGAAGATGGCGACGAAGTGCGCCGCGATCTGCACGACGGAGGGAAAGGCGTTGATGTCCTTGTGTTCCTTCAGATAGGTCATCTGCCGGGCCGCGACGATGATATACAGCACCTTCACGATCTCGGAGGGCTGCACGTTGATGCCCGCGAAGCGGATCCAGCTGCGGCTGCCGCTTTCGCCCTCGGTGCCGAAGATGACCAGCGCGATCATCAGAAGGACGTCGATCACGCACAGCCAGCGCCATTGTTCGCCCAGGATGTCCGCGTCGATGACCGTGAAGAGCACGAAGGCGATCACGCCGATGAAGATCGAGAAGATCTGGACGATGACGCATCTGGTCGGGCTGATGATAACGCCGCCGGCCTGCATGCCGAGCGTGGCGATGTACACGGCGTACACGCTGAAGCACGCGCAGGCAAAGCAGATGAAAAACAGGAACATGTCGGCCCGCTTGAAGAAATCTTTGATATAGAAAACGACCTTTTTGATCGCGCTCACTTTCCTTTCGTGAAAAAAAGCCGAAACGAAAACTACATACGGCGCTCATTTTAGCACAGATTTGCTCTTTACGCAAGCCGTAGCTCGGTGATATAATGGATCGGAAGCGCGAAGCGCTTATGACAGGATTTCAGGGATTGTTGATGCATGGCCGTTTTCCGTTCCAAAAGTGAATCCGAGACCGAGGCGATCGGCGAGGCCTTCGCGCGCGGGCTGCCCGACGGGGCGGTCGTGGCGATGTACGGCGAGCTCGGCGCGGGAAAGACGGCCTTTGTGCGCGGCATGGCCCGCGGGATGGGCATCGACTGCCGCGTCTCCAGCCCGACCTTCACGATCGTCAACGAGTACCTCGGCAAGCGCGAGCTGATCCACTTTGACATGTACCGTCTCTCCTCCGCCGACGAGCTCTTCGACATCGGCTGGGAGGATTATCTCGCCCGCGGCGCGGTCTGCGCCGTGGAGTGGAGCGAAAACGTCTCCGACGCCTTTTTCGGCGACGAGATCCCCGTGCGCATCGAAAAATGCGGCGAGGGAGAGCGCATCATCACGATCGGAGAAAAGACGCCATGCTGATCCTCGCTTTTGAGTCCTCCGCCCGGCCCGCCTCCGCCGCCCTCGTGCGCGACGGGAAGCTGCTTGCGCAGAGCCTGCAGGTCAGCGCGCTGACGCACAGCCGCACGCTGCTGCCGATGGCAGAGGATCTGTTGAAAAATACCGGCGTCGCTCTGTCCGAGGTCGACGTCATCGCCGTGGCGCACGGGCCCGGCTCCTTTACCGGCATCCGCATCGGCGTGTCCACGGTCAAGGGCCTGTGCTGGGGCGCGGAAAAGCCCTGTATCGGCGTTTCGACGCTCGAGGCCATGGCCTGGCACGCTCTGGCCGCCGGCGGCCTTGTTTGCCCCGTGATGGACGCGCGGCGCGCGCAGGTCTATAACGCGCTCTTCCGCATCGAGGACGGACGGCCCGTCCGTCTCTGCCCCGACCGGGCGATCTCGCTCGAGGAGCTGTCGGACGAGCTCCGCGCCCTGGGCGAGAGCGTCTTCCTCGTCGGCGACGGCGCTGTCCTCACGAAGGACTTTCTCGACGCGCAGGGCCTCCCCTGCCGGATCGCGCCGGACGATCTCGTCTGGCAGGACGCCTGGGGCGTCGCGATGGCGGCGCAGGGGCGCGCTCCCGTTCCCGCGGCCGAGCTGCTGCCGGTCTATCTGCGGCTCTCGCAGGCCGAGCGCGAACGCCAGGAGCGAATGAAGAAAGAGCAGGGTTGAAAAGTCACGGCTTCGCCGTGCGGCCCGCTCCGACGTTCGGCAACGTCCGCAAAACCCTCATCCGTCACGGCTTCGCCGTGCCACCTCTTCAAAACGTTCGGCAAAGTCCGCAAAGCCCTCATCCGTCACGGCTTCGCCGTGCCACCTTCCCCGGAGGGGAAGGCTGTAAGGTAGTTTTTTATTTTATAAAAGGAGATCGAGATATGAGCAAAGTATGTGTATTCGACCACCCGCTGATCCAGCACAAGCTGTCCATCCTGCGCGACAAGAACACCAGCGTCAAGGAGTTCCGCGAGCTCGTCTCCGAGATCGCCATGCTGATGTGTTACGAGGCCACGCGCGACCTCCCGCTTGAGGAGATCGAGGTCGAGACCCCCGTCGCCCCGGCAAAGTGCCGCCGCATCGCCGGCAAGAAGCTGGCCGTCGTGCCCATCCTCCGCGCGGGCCTGGGCATGGTCGACGGCATGGTCAGCATGATGCCCAACGTCAAGGTCGGCCACATCGGCCTGTTCCGCGACCCCGAGACCAAGCTGCCCGTGAAGTACTACTTCAAGATGCCGCCCGACATCTCCGAGCGCGACGTCATCATCGTCGACCCGATGCTCGCCACCGGCGGCTCCGCCTCCGCGGCGGCCACCTTCCTCAAGGAAGTCGGCGTGAAGCATATCAAGCTCATGTCCATCATCGGCGCGCCCGAGGGCGTGAAGAAGATGCAGGAGGATCACCCGGACGTCGACATCTTCGTCGCCGCGCTGGACGACCACCTCAACGAGAACGCCTATATCGTCCCGGGTCTGGGCGACGCGGGCGACCGCATCTTCGGCACGAAGTAAAAAAGTCACAACATAAAAAGAAGCTGTCCGGTCGGACAGCTTCTTTTTTTCGGTTTTTCTTATTCAAAGCCCTGCTGCCTGCACCAGATATCCATGACCATGTCCACGGGCAGGTGCTTGACCAGCGCCACCTGGCGGCGCACCGGCGCGCCGAGGATCGACACGGTCTTTTTCTTTTCCAGGTCCTTCATCGCCTGCGCGGCCACCTCCTCGGGGCCGTACCAGCGGTCGACGTAGCGGATGTACTCGTCGTGCTTCGCGTGCTGCTGGAACTCCGTTTTGATCCAGCCGGGGCAGACGCACATCACGTGCACGCCGCGCGGCCGCAGCTCGCGCCCGATCGCGCGGGAGAGGGAGAGCACATAGCTCTTCGAAGCGCCGTAGACCGCCTGCCAGGGCACGGGCTGCCAGGAGGAGTTCGAGCCCATGTTGATAATGGCGCTGCCGCTCTTCATACAGGGCAGGGACAGATGGCACATAGCCGTGAGCGAGAGGGCGTTGAGACGGGCGCTGTGCAGCAGCGCGTCGAGCTCCTTTTCCTCAAAGGGGCCGAACACGCCGCAGCCCGCCGCGTTGACGAGAAGCGCGATCTCCGGCTTTTCTTTTTCCAAAAGCTCCGCATAGGCTTTCAGATCCGCGTCCGCGGCCAGGTCGAGCGCGACGGGGCGGATGGGGTTACGGCACTTCTCCTTCAGCTCCTCCAGCCGCTCGGCACGGCGGGCGATCACCCAGATCTCGTCGAAGGAGTACTTTTTGTCCACGGCGTAGACGAACTCGCGCCCGATGCCGGAGGACGCGCCCGTGACGACGGCGATCTTCATGTCTTATCCCTCCCTTGTGCCGCGGGCGAAATCCCGGATCAGGCCCGCGATCTTCGTGCTGTGGACGATGTACGAGCCGTGGTCCTCGCCCTTGAGGATCTGCAGCTCCGCGCCGGGGATGGTGTCCGCGATGTGGCGCGTCTCCTTCTCCGGGATCAGGTCGCCGCTGCCGGCGAGCACGAGCGTCGCGGCGCGGATGCTTTTCAGCTCCTCGTCCGCGATGTCGGGCTCGTAAAGCATGAGCCTGAGCTTTTTGTCCTTTGTGATGAGCTTCCCTGCCGCGATGAGCAGCCGCAGCCACCACTTTACCGCTTTGGGGCTCGTGTTCGCGCCGCTGACGATCAGCGTCGTGATGCGCTCGCAGCGCGCGGCCGCCATCAGGCCGATGATGCCGCCGTCGGAAAAGCCGTAGAAGATCACGTCGCGCAGATCGAGCGCCTTGAGAAAGGCGATCACGTCGGTGGCCATGTCGCGGTAATGCAGCTCGCGCGTGTCCTCGCTTTGGCCGTGGCAACGCGAATCCAGGCAGTAGCAGCAGTATTCGTCCCTGAGCGCGCGCACCGCCTCGTCGAAGATCGTATGATCCTCGCCGTTGCCGTGCACCATGACGAGCGGGCGGCCCTCGCCGCTCTTTTCGTAATACAGCTTGACGCCGTTGACTTCCGCGATCATTGTTTCTCCCCCATTTCATAGAACCGCGGCGGGATGTGGCAGTAGCCGCCCGGGTTCTTTTCCAGATATTTCTGGTGATACTCCTCGGCGGAGAAGAAGTTCTTCAGGGGCTCGCACAGCACGGCAAGCTCCCGGCCGACCTTCTCCTTCTCCCGTGCGAAGACCTTTCTGATCGCCGGCAGCTGCTTTTCGTCGGTGTAGAACACGCCGGTGCGGTACTGCACGCCCATGTCCATGCCCTGGCGGTTGTAGCTGAGCGGGTCGATGACCATGAAGTAGTAATCGAGCAGCTTTTCCAGGCCGATCTTTTTCTCGTCGTACTCCACGAGCACGGTCTCGGCGTGCCCGGACGAGGCGCAGACCTCCTGATAGCTCGGCGCTGCGTCCGGGCCGTTGGCGTAGCCGACCTCGGTGCGCTCGACGCCTTCAAACTGGTCGAAAAACTTCTGCAGGCCCCAAAAGCAGCCGCCCGCGAGATAAATGCGTTCCATGCCGTCTCCTCCGTTGACTTTGCGGTTTTTTCACGCTAAAATCATACCAAAGCGAAAGCGACTTGTAAAGGAGAAACGCCGATGGAAAACATATTGGAACTGATCCGCGAACGCCGCAGCGTCCGCAGCTTTGACGGCAGCGAGCTGTCCGCCGAGGAAAAGCGCGCCCTGCGCAGCTTTGCCTCGGAGATCCGGAATCCCTGGGGGCGCTGGGTGGAGTTCCGGCTGCTGGACAAGGAGGAGCATGTCCTCTCCAGCCCCGTGATCCGCGGCGAGACGGCCTATCTCGGCGCGAAGACCGCCAAAGCGCCGCATGCCGAGGAGGCGCTCGGCTACTCCTTTGAGATGCTGATGCTCTACGCGCTGTCGATGGGCCTCGGCACGGTGTGGCTGGGCGGGACGCTCGACCGCCGGGCCTTTGAACGGGCGATGGACCTCGAGAGCGACGAGCTGATGCCCTGCGTCAGCCCCGTGGGCCGTCCCGCCGCGAAGATGAGCCTGCGCGAGACCGTGATGCGCCGCGGAACGACCGCGACTACGCGCCAGAGCTTTTCCTCGCTCTTCTTTGACGGGGATCTCCGTCACCCTCTGACGGAAGAGGCTGCTGGCGAGCTATCCGAGCCGCTCAAGGCCGTGCAGCGCGCGCCCTCCGCCGTCAACCGCCAGCCCTGGCGCGTCGTGCGCTGCGGAAGGACGGTCCATTTCTACGTCAAGCATGACTTCGGTCTGAACGCGAAGGCCACGGGCGACCTGCAGAAGATCGATCTCGGCATCGCGCTGTGCCACTTCGCCCTCGCCGCGGAGGCCGTGGGGCTCTCGCCGCGCTTTTCGATCTTCGACCCGGGGATCAAGCTCCCGGCGGGCCATGAGTATATCGCAAGCTATTGTCTTGAATAAGCGTCATCACGAAAGCCGCAGGCCGGAAAAGGCCTGCGGCTTTTCGTCGTCGCGGCGGTCTTTCGGGCCCTGTCCCGCGCAAGGCCCGCGGGCGGCTCAGACACCCCGCGCCGCGTGTCGGAAAAAGGCTTGAACAGCTTGCCGCAGAATGAGTTTAAGTCTTGACAAAGCCTCCTTGGAGCGGTATTCTGAATAGTGGAGCGACCGCTCTGAAATCATCAAAAAACAAGGAGGGAACGTCATGGACGACGGAAGCAGTACCGGCGCTTTGCCAGGCCGAAGTAGCATCCGGAAACGCGTCGATGGCGTTTCCGTGCTCTGAAAAGAATATCGGCCTGCGCGTCGGCCTTCCCGATCTGGACAAACCGATCCAAAGGAGGAGGTAAGCGATGGCTGTTCAAACCGCGACCTTTGAGAAGACCATCCGCACGCTGCTCGACGAGAAAAAGTACCAGACCGTCAAGGACATTCTGGTCACGATGGAACCGGCGGACATCGCCGCCGTGTTCGACGATTTCGGCGAGGAGCGCATGGCTCTTCTGTTCCGTCTGCTGCCCAAGGAGACGGCGGCGGAGACCTTTGCCGAGCTCGAAAGCGAGATCCAGGAGACGCTGATCCGCGGCTTCTCGGACCGCGAGCTGCACGAGCTCGTCAACGAGCTGTACGTGGACGACGCGGCGGATCTTGTCGACGAGATGCCCGCGAACGTCGTCAAGCGCATTCTGGCTCAGGCAGACCCGCAGATGCGCAAGGAGATCAACGAGTTCCTGCGCTATCCCGAAAACTCCGCCGGCTCGATCATGACGACGGAGTACGTCTCGCTGCGGCCGAACATGACCGTGGCGGAGGCGATCACACGCATCCGCAGGACGGGCGTAGACAAGGAGACCATCTACACCTGTTACGTCACGGAGGGGCGAAAGCTCCTCGGCGCGGTCTCCGTCAAGGACCTGCTTCTCGCGAGCGACGACGAGGCGCCCGTCTCGTCGCTGATGGACGAGAACGTCATTTCCGTGAGCACCCTGACCGACCAGGAAGAGGTCGCGACGATGCTCTCGAAGTATAACTTCCTGGCGCTGCCCGTCGTGGACACGGACGGGCGCATGGTCGGTATCGTGACCTTCGACGACGCGATGGACGTCCTCGTCGAAGAGACCACGGAGGACATCGAGAAGATGGCCGGTATGCTCCCCTCGGAGAAGACCTATCTGCGCTCGACGCCCTGGGACCTGTTCAAGCACCGCATCCCCTGGCTGGCCCTGCTGATGATCTCGGCCACCTTCACGGGCCTGATCATCACGAACTTTGAAAACGCGCTGGCCGCACAGGTCGTGCTGACGGCCTTCATCCCCATGCTGATGGACACGGGCGGCAACTCCGGCTCGCAGGCCTCGGTCACGATCATCCGCGCGCTGAGCCTGGGCGAGCTTGAATTTTCCGATGCGCCGAAGGTCGTCTGGAAAGAGATCCGCACCTCCGTGCTCTGCGGCTGCGCGCTCGCGGCGCTGTGCTTCGTCAAGATCATGCTCTTCGACCGGCTGCTGCTCGGCAACACGGACATCACGCTCATGACCGCCTTCGTGGTATGCTTCACGATGGCGCTGACCGTGCTGATCGCCAAGGTCGTCGGCTGCTCGCTGCCGATGGCGGCCAAGAAGATCGGCTTCGACCCGGCCGTGATGGCAAGCCCCTTCATCACGACGATCGTCGACGCGCTCTCGCTGCTGGTCTATTTCGGGATCGCAAGCGCGCTGCTGTTCTAACGCAAAAGAGGAAAAGCGCCCCGCCCGCGCAGGGCGCTTTTCCTTTTTTCTTCACAGAAAGTTTACCGTCCGGGGACTGGACGGGACGGGACGCTTGTGCTATGATGCGCAATCTGAAAGGAGGGATCTCATGCCCCGACTTCTTCACCGGGAAGACGACGAGCCCTGGGTGCTGCCCCACCTTGGCCAGCGCATCGTCAAAACGACCGTCGCGGTCTTCCTGTGTCTTCTGTTTTACTATCTGCGCGGCTACCGCGGGCAGGACATGCCCACCGAAGCCGCGATCACGGCCATCATCTGCATGCAGCCCTATGTGCGCGACACGGGGGCCTACGCCTTCAACCGCTTCGTCGGCACGCTGATCGGCGCCTTCTGGGGTCTGATGCTACTGCTGCTGCTCAACGACTTCCCCGCGCTGGGCGCGAACATGCTGCTGCTTTACGCGATGATGGCCCTGGGCGTGCTGCTGTGCCTATACAGCGCTGTCCTCGTGCGGATGAGCGACGCCTCGGGCCTTGCCTCGATCGTGTTTTTGTGCATCGTGATCGCCTTTCCCGACATCGAGCAGCCCCTGCACCAGGCGGCGCACCGCCTGCTGGACGTTTTCGTCGGGACGGCGGTGGCCACGGCCGTGAACGTCTTTCGTCTGCCGCGCGCGAAGCGTCCCGGGCAGGTCTTTTTCCTGCGCATGAAGGATCTCTCGCCCGACCGCTTCACGCACCTGTCCCCCGCCGCGCTGATGCAGCTGAATTACCTCTATAACGACGGCGCGCGCATCAGCCTGATGAGCGAGCACGCGCCCGCCTTCTTTTCCCTGCAGATGAGCGGCGTCCGACTCTCCGCCCCGCTCGTCGTCATGGACGGCGCGGCCCTCTACGACGCGAACGAGAACCGCTATCTCCGGACGGTGACGATCCCGCCGGAGGACTCTTCCCCCGTGCGCGCGCGGCTCGAAGCGCTGGGGATCAGCTATTTCATCTACACGATCCGCAGCGACCGGGCCTGCGTCTTCCACAGCGGGGAATACCGCGAGGAAGAAAAGCTCGTCTACGAGCGCATGAAGGGCTCGCCCTATCGCAGCTATCTCGAGGGCGAGATCTGCGATCCGGAGGAGATCGTGTATCTGAAGATCATCGCCCCCTACGGGCGGATCGAGGAGATCGAGCGCAGCCTCCGCACGGTGCTGCCGAAGGGAAAGCTCCGCCGCGTCATCCGTCCCCAGCAGGGCGGAGACGATCTCGCCGCGCTGTATATCTACGCCCACGCGGCCACGCAGGAGCAGGCGCAGAAGCGCCTCATGGAGATGCTGCGCGAGGAGGATCCCTCGCTCGTGCCCGTCTCCGTGCGTCTGCGCGCCCCGTACCGCTCCGAGCGCGACGCGATCCACCTGCTGCACCTCGTCGGCAGCGCCTACGAGCCGCCGCTCCTCTTCGCGCGGAAGAAGATCCGGCGCGAGATCGTGGGATAGCGTCCGAAAATGAAAACAGAGGATGTGAAAATCCGTTTCACATCCTCTGTTGTTTTTATTGCCCGGCGGCGGCCTTGAGCGCGCGGATCAGCTTGATCTGCGAGGGCATGCGCTCATGGCGCCGGAAGCTCTTTTCATAGAGCGCGGCAAGCTCCCCCGCGTCGGACGGCGTGAGCAGGCCGATCAGATCCTGCGTCAGGCTCTGCACCGCGATGAGCATCCAGTAGGCCGTGCGCGGCTCGCGCCGGACGGTCGGAAGGGTGCAGGCGTAGGCCATCAGCTCCCTGACCGCGGCGCTCTCGGGCTTCTGCGCCGCGAACCCTTCATAAAAGCCGTGCAGCGTCTCGGCGAAGCGGTCGTGGCAGGGGTCGTCCGCAGGACCGCCCTTCAGGCCGAAGATGCCCGCGCCGGGCTTGCGGTTGAGCTCGAGCAGCTCGACTTCCTTGAGATTCGACTCGTACAGCTCCCGCAGCCGGACGAGCGCTTCGTTACGCTCAGGCAAAGGGATTCTCCGTCGGGTAGGGCAGGGACTTGGGCTGATTGTAGCCGATATCCCCGACGCCCAGATACTTGAACACTTCGAACATCAGCTTCGCGCAGTGATCGAAGGCCACGGCGCCGTGGTGCGGGAAGCGCTTCTCGATCAGCACGTGGCGGTAGAAGCGGCCCATTTCCTTGATGG
>JBGUZD010000139.1:0-3717 GCA_045222695.1 Candidatus Limivicinus sp. | reverse complement strand
ACCGAGGCGGTCGATCTCCAGCGTCCGGCCCGTTTCCTCGCGCACCTCGCGCACGACGGCCTCCGCCGCCGTCTCGCCGAAACGGATGCGCCCGCCGACGGAGTAAAGATAATCGACGGCCGGATGGCTGACCATCAGGAACTTGCCGTCCTTGAGTATGATCGCGCCGACGCGGATGTTCACCACGCCGCCGTCATAGTCGATGCACAGGTCCTTGTTCATTTGCGCCTCTCTTTACAGTTCGATCCAATAGCGCTCGAGCGTCTCGCCGTCTTCCTCGTCGAAGATCGTGCCGTCGAATACGCCGCCGTTGGCAAGGATACAACAAAAGAGCGCAAATTGCAAGGAAAACGCCGATCCTTCCGGATCGGCGTTTTCTTTCTGATTACATGATGGGGATCTTGATCTTGAGGTCGGTGAGCGGCCAGGAAGAGCAGGCGTGGAACCAGCCCATCTCCTTGTCCATGCGGCGGCGGCCGTCGCCGATCGGGGAGACGAAGATCTCGCCCGAGAGCAGGTGGCTGCGGCAGAAGCCGCACTCGCCGTTGCGGCAGTGGGTGTCGATCGCGATGCCCGCGCGCTCGAGCGCGACGGCGACCGGCTCGGAGGCCTTCGCGTCGATCACGTCCTCATGGACGCCGCGCACGACGGTGATCTTGAAGGTCTTTTCCTCCGTGCCCTTGGGGTAGCCGGGCAGCGTCGAAACGTCGGCGGGATTGTTCACGACGTCGTGGCGGAAGCGGCGGACGGGCACCGACATCTCGTCGAGCGCCTTCTTGACGAAGCGGAACATCGGCAGCGGGCCGCAGAACATGTAGGTGCAGTCCGGCGTGGAGTATTTCTCGATGATCTCGCGGGTGATGAAGCCCTTTTCGCCGGGCCAGTCGGGCTCGTCGGAGAGGACGTGCACGACCTTGATATCCGGGCAGGCGGCCTCGATCGCGGCCAGCTCGTCCTTGAGGACGATGTCGTTGGCCTTCACCGAGCCGTAGAGGATCGTGAGCTTGAGACCCTTGAGCTTGCCGTAGGCGATCTCCTTGGCCATCGAGTGGAAGGGCGTGATGCCCGAGCCGCCGGCCAGGGCGACGATCTCCTTCGAATCGCGCAGCGGCTCGTAGTAGAAGAAGCCGAAGGGCAGCGCGCCTTCGAGCTCGTCGCCGACCTTGATGTTCTCAAAGAGGTAGTCCGGCACGAGATAGGGCACGTTGCGGCGCACCGTGATCTCAAAGAAGGGGTGCTCGCCGCGCGCCTCGAAGGGGGCGGAGGAAATGGTATAGGGACGGGACAGGACGCTTTCGCCGATCTTCAGGCGGAAGTTGACGTACTGGCCGCTCTGGAAGCAGGGGATATGGCCGTCGCCGCTCTCAAAGCGGAAGACGCGGGAGCTCGGAGAGGCCTCGCGGATATCGACGACCCTGAAGACCATGTGCTTGGGGTGCAGCAGGTCCGCGACCTCCCGTATCGGGTCCTTCGGATCGGGGATCGGAGAGCCCTTGGCGAAGTTCTCTTCCCTGAGCTTCGTGACGCGGGAGGCGCCGCCGACGTCCTTCAGAAAGCCTTTGACTTTGATGCTCATCTCTCACAGCCTCCCTTTCTTTTCCATGTCTTCCTTGACGCCCTTGGCCGCGGCGCGGCCGTTGGTGATCTGCGGACCCATGCCGTCGCCGCTCATGCCGTGAGCGCCGGCGAACTCGAGCCCTTCGATGAAGTGATCCTTCTCCTTCATCTGCAGACGGGCCACGGCGTGGTCCTCCATCGAGTGGAGATAGCCGTAGATGTTGCCCTTCCACGCGCCGACATAGTGCGCGACGGACATGGGCGTGGTGACCTCGATCTCGGTGATGCGGGGGCGGAAGTCGATCTTCGTGATGTCGATGCAGCTCTGGATCATCTCGCTCGCGAGACGGCGCTTGAGATCGAAGTACTCCTCCTCCTTGACGCTCTCGAAGGGCTTGGAGGGGACGAGCGCCGTGATGGAGAGCTGGGTGTAGCCCTCGGGCAGCGTCGGGTTGGCGTAGTTGAGGCAGATCGTGGTGACGTAGTTGTAGGGCTCGGTGAGGTTCGAGTAGTTCTCCCAGATCTTGTTGGTGTCCATCGTCGTGCCGGAGAAGGTGGAGTAGTTGGAAATGCCGTTCTCCTCGGGCGTGCCCTCGATGACCATGATGACGGAGACGGGAACGACGGAGAGCTTGCGGTTGTTGATCATGCGGATCGCGCCCTCGGGGACCTCGCTGAGCGGCTCGATCATCTGGCTGTAGACGCGGTTGGGGTAAGGCCCGGAGATCACGTAGTCGCAGTGGATCTCGTCGCCGCGCGCGGTGCGCACGCCGTAGACCTTGCCGTCGCGGACCAGGATCTTCTCGACCTCCTGGTTGAACTCGTACTGCGCGCCGTTGGCCTCGCACCTCTGTTGCATCTTCATGCTCATCTCGTGGCTGAAGCCGCGGCAGACGTAGGAGCCGGTGAAGTAGTCGGCCATCAGGAAGGCGTAGATCGTGAAGGGCAGGTCGTCCATGCGGTTGCCCACGTAGATCCAGTAGGGCGTGAGCATCTCGACGGCCTTCTTGGGCAGATCGAAGGTGTTGATGACCTCGGTGGCGGAGTAGCCGACGGTCTTGACGAAGTCGGGGTGCTTGAGGAGCATCTGCACCTTGCTCATCGGCGTGACGGAGAGGATGTTCATGCTGTCGTACACGCGGCGGCACAGCAGCATCAGCTCATGCACCTTCTCGTAGGTGCCGGGGCAGACCTCGTCGACCTCTTTGGCGACGGTAGTGTAGCTGTCGTCATAGTCGTGGTGCAGGATCTTGTCGATGCCGGAGTTCGGCAGCGCGACGCGGTAGCACTCGTTGACGGGCAGCCAGTCGATGTCCACGCCCATGTCGTCGAAGAACTTGCCGACCTTCAGACGCTTGCCGGGCTGACCGATGGACATCATCTCGTGGAGCGTGGCCTCGATCTCGAAGCCGTTGCGGACGAAGTCGGTGGCGAGGCCGCCGGGCATGTTGTGCTTCTCAAGGATCAGGATATCCTTGATCCCCCAGGCCTGCAGCTGCAGGCAGGCGGACATGCCGGCCAGTGCGCCGCCGATGATCACGACGTCGTAATGGTCTTTGTAGAATTTCATGCCTCTTTCCTTTCAAAAACGGGGCCGGCGGGAGCCGGCCCCAAATCCTTGTGATTCAGAAGAATCTTTCCACCAGCTCGCGGGAGTACTCGGCCGTCTCGTCCATGTCGCCGAAGCTCATGACCTCGCCGGCATAGTAGGTGTCGTACTTGCCCTGCATCGCCTCGACCTTGTCATACCAACCGGCGGCGTAGTCCTCGGAGAAGACATGCGGGAAGTAGTAGACGCTCCACTCGTTGATGACTTCCTCGGCGGGGTTGTGCATGATCTTGAGGTCGTCCTGGACCATCTGGCGGCACTTCTCATAGGGGATCTCGTCCATATCCTTGTGCTTGCGCAGCGCGTAGGTGGTGATGACCTGGTCGATCTGGTCCTTCCAGCGGCGGTAGTAGACCATCAGATGGCCGAGCTTCTCGGGCACCATGTTGTCGAAAACATAGTAGGAGATCTCCGGATGGTTCTCGGGCTTGGTCAGGAAGGCCTGCACGTCGTAGCGCTCGTAATCGATCTTGGAGAAGAGCTCCTTCTCGTCGTCGCGCACGTCGAAGTACTCGTCCATGCCCTTCTGGCCGTCGGCGCGCTTGCCGGGG
>JBGUZD010000138.1:0-2993 GCA_045222695.1 Candidatus Limivicinus sp. | reverse complement strand
TGGTGGATCTTGGCTCTGGGTATTATTCGGATTGTCCACGCATTTCATTTGCTGAAAATCAAAAGGGAATCTCCGGACTTTGTATTCGGTGAAATGGTCGGTTCGAACTGGTGGGTAGCGCTTATCCTTGGGCTTTTGCTTGGTGTTCTGGGCGTGATCGTAATATTGAATCCGCTGCTGGGGCTTGGTGTAATCGGCGTGGTTGTCGGCTGTGGAATGATCACAGCGGGAATCAACCTAATCTTCCTTAGCACAAATGTGTGGCTTTGGTAATAGAAAAACACTCTTCACCTAAATAATTATACATAGACATCCTCAGTACCACAACGTCCAATTGGATGTACTAGGCAAAAAAGAAAGGCGTATGGCGGTTTGCATAACATGAATTGCACCCACCTTGCACCCACCTCCGCTTGGAGGTAAGAAACGCCGAATTGTATGATTACCGGTGTCCTGACGCACATGAAGAAAACATCCGTCCATCGGACGGGTGTTTTCTTTGTATGATGACGGCACAGGTCTGAGTCCGTGTTCGCCGCCATATCGTCCGCAGAGGCTTTTTGTTTTTTTGGCTTGATGAACGGCCGGTTTTTTGATAGAATTCCGATTAGAGCATGATCCGCGCCCTTTCCGGGCGCGGAACGCCCCAAAAGGATAAGGAGGATACTATGGAAGAGAAAATCAGCGGCAGAAAGCCGAGGTACGGTTTCCTCAACAGATTGACTTACGGCGTGGGAGAGATCTTCGGCGGCGGCTGCTTCGTCATCATCAACGCGTTCTTCATCGTCTTTCTGACGGACGCGCTCGGCATGAACGCGGCTCTCGCCGGCACGATCCCGATGATCGGCAAGATCTGGGACGCCATCACCGACCCGATCATGGGCAACATTTGCGAGAGGACCCGGTCGAAATACGGCGCGAAGCGCTTCTACATCCTGGTGGGCAGCGTCGCTTCGGCCATCACCTTCGTCATCATGTGGATCAACATCCACGCCTCGTCGATGACGGCGAACTACGTCTTCTACCTGGTGATGTACTGCCTGTTCAACACGGGCTTCACGGTCCTGAGCGTGCCCTATAACGGACTGCTTCCGGATATGATGGACGACTACGCGATGCGCGCCAAGTTCTCCAACATGCGCATGGTGTTTTCGACGCTCGGAGCCGCCATCTGCGGCCTTATCCCGGGCATGATCATCAAGCAGACGAACGATCCTTCGCAGTACATGAAGTGCATGCTCCTCTTCGGCGTGCTCTTCTTCGTGTGCTCGATCACCGTGTTCTTCGGCACCTGGGAAAAGCAGAAGGAGCCCGTGAAGACCACGCTCGGAGAGAGCTTCACCCAGGCGGCCAGCGTGTTCAGGAGCCGCTCGTTCCTGATCTTCCTGGGCCTCTATCTGTTCGGCCAGGGCGGCATGGACTTCATCTCGGGCATGGCGGTGTACTACGTGCAGCATGCCCTCGGCGCGTATCCCAGCTACTACATCCCGATCCTTGCGGTGCTGATGGTGGCCCAGCTCGTCGGCATGCTCATCTTCGGACCGGTCATGAGCAAGACCTCCAAGAAGCTGGCGATCCTCATCGCCGCGCCGGTGAGACTTGTCGGCGTACTGGGGCTTCTGGCCTTCTCGCATCACGGCGCGCCGCTCGTCCCGATCCTGGCGCTCGCGGCCCTGATCGGACTCGGCAACGCCGGCTCCCTCACGGGCATCTTCGCCATCATGGCCGATATGACGGACGTCGACGAGCTGATCACCTCGATCCGCCGGCCGGGCATCGTATCGAGCATGGCCACCTTTATCAGAAAGATCGCCTCGGGCCTTTCGGTGGCGATCATCGGCTTCATGCTCACGGCCGTGCACTATGACGAGGCGCTCGCCAACGCGGGCCTCGAGCAGACCGCCGCGACGCAGCACGGCATCGGGATCTGCTTCGTGCTGGCCCCCGCCATCATGTCGGCGCTGCTGCTCATCTGCGCGTGGATCTTCCCCGTGACCGACAAGGAATTCAAGCTGGTCCAGAAGGACATCGCCAGACGGAAGGGAACGGAAGAAGGAGAGCCCACGGCAGAGGAAAAGAAGGCGCTGGAAAAGGTGACCGGCTTTGCCTACGACGCGCTCTGGAAGACCGAGAACGCCGGACTGAAGAGATGATCCCGACGGAGCTCTCCGCGGCGGAGAACATCTGCCCGGAAGCTCCCGCCCCCGGCTCGACAGCAAAAAGACACAGCCCCCGGGCTGTGTCTTTTTTGTTGTGACAATGCTGTGACGATCGCCGTGATATACTGCGAACGAAAGAAAAAACAAAGGCAGAGGAGGAAAACCACATGAAAAAGTTCGCCATGATCGCGATTCTGATGCTGGTCTATATGAACGCCGCGGTCTTCCTGGCCGCCTGCATCGCGGACAAGCCTTTCAGCTTCGGCCTGATCCCCAACGTGGCGATACCGATCCTCTGCGCATTCGCGGCCTGCGCCGCGGGACGGCGGAGGCTGGGACAGCCCTGACGGCCGGAACGAAAAACCTGATAGAAAAACGCTGGCCCGAGGTGAGGAGAATGATTCGGGCTGCTGCTTTTTGTCCGGAAAAACGCGCGGAGAAAAAAGTTGTTGACCGAGGACCGTGCCCGGGTGCTATATTAGAAAGCGAGGGGACCGTCTAAACGACGGGGATCCGCCGGAAAAGCCTTTTTGGGAAGCCGAAGGGAACGCAGGCCGCGAAACGACCGCGCGGCCCCGAATACGCACAGGGAGAGATCAATATGAACAAATCCGCCGTATACTTCACCGACTTTCACGTCTCCAACGAGACGCTGCCGCAGAAGCTGCGCCGCCTGATGAAGCGCGCCGGCTTTGAAGAGATCGACTTTACCGACCGCTACGCCGCGATCAAGATCCACTTCGGCGAGCTGGGCAACCTTGCCTATCTGCGCCCGCAGTACGCGCGCGTCGTCGCGGACTATGTGCGCGCGCTCGGCGGGATGCCGTTTCTGAC
>JBGUZD010000137.1:0-28978 GCA_045222695.1 Candidatus Limivicinus sp. | reverse complement strand
TACTGGCTATGTATTCCGAGCATTTTCAACGAAGCCCGGCGCGAAAAGCTCCTTTTGAGGCTGCCGTGTCCCTTTGTGAACGCGCCTAATGGGGAAACCCGTTTGCGACTGAAAAGGATCTCACGCGGCCGGCTTCCGACACGCAAGGGGAGAGCGAAGAGAGGGGCCGGAGAGCCCCCCTTTCTTCGTTCAATCACAGAAAAAAGCGGGAACTTTTTTGAAAGTTCCCGCTTTTTGCGCTTCAAGCTGTCGACGCATTGTCGACGCTTGAAGCCCGTGTTTTTGGTGTTCAAACGAAACTCAGTCCACGCGCTCGCTGCCCCAGAAGAACAGCGCGACCGTGCCGGGGCCGGTGTGGCTGCCGATGAGGTTGCCGACGCTGTTGATGAGCACCTTGCCGTTGAGCTTGGGGAAGCGCTCCTCGATCAGGTCCGCGACGGCGCGCGCGTCGCCGTAACAGGCGGACTGGCTGATGAAGCACTTGCCGGAATAGTCGAGCCCGCCCTCGGCGCACTCCTCCATTTTCTTGACGATCTCGCGGATGACCTTTTTCTTCGTGCGGATCTTGAAGCGCGGGATCAGCCGGCCGAGATTGTCCATGTTCATCAGCGGGCAGATCTCCAGGATGCCGCCGAACACGCCCGCGGCCTTGGAGATGCGGCCGCCCTTGACGAAGAAGGTCAGGTCCGAGGAGAAGAACCAGTGGTGGAGCTTCAGACGCTTGTCCTCGATCCACTGCGCCAGCTCCGCGGCGGAGAGGCCCTCGTCGCGCTTCGCGGCGGCGGTGTCCATCAGCAGGCCGTAGCCCGAGGACGCGCCCAGCGAGTCGATCACATAGACCGTGCGCTCGGGGAAGCGCTCCTTTAAGATCAGGGCGGCGTTGGTGGCGGAGTTGATCGTGCCGGAGATGCCGGAGGAGAGACACACGTGCACTACGTCCTTGCCCTCCTCGAGGAAGGGCGTAAAGAAGTCCACGTACTCCGAGACGTTCACCTGCGCGGTGCGGGTGTCTGCACCGGCGCTCATGCGGGCGTAAAACTCCTCGAAGGGGATCGTCTGGCCCAGGTCGTCGGGGTATTCCACGCCGTCGAGGAAGTAGTGGAAGCAGACGTAGCGTACGTCGATGGACTCGAAATGCTCCTTCGAGAGGTCGGCGGGGGAGCAGCAGCTCAAAATATAATCACTCATGATTCTCATCCTTTCGCACGGATCGCGGCGTATGATTGATACGTCAAGCGTAACCTGAGGACAGCCGTTTTTCAAGCTACCCTCCGCGAAAGGGCCTCTAAAACGCGTAGAGCGGCCCGAAAGCCGCTCTACGAATCGGAGAGTTCAGTGTTTTTCGTCCTTTTTCGGGTGCGGATGGCGGTGCTTCTTCACATTGCAGGCGAGGAAGACCAGCACCTCCGCGGGGACGAGGACCAGAAACAGCTGCCAGGGGTTGGCCCTGGGCAGGAAAAAGTACAGGATCACGAAAAGGGACGCCACAAAGGCGGCGATCACGTACTGCAGCTGCCGCCTGCGCTTGAAAACGCAGATCAGGACCATATAGACCAGGATCGCGGCGGAGAGGGCGAAGAGGAAGATCCGCCATTCGACGATCCCCATCAGCCACAGCGTGACGAAGGCGATCAGAAAGGCCGTCAGCACGCCGATCACGGCGATGGCGATGATGTGCTCGACGCTGTAGCGGACTTCTTCGACCTCGTTCTCCTTCGGCTTCTCCCATTTGTCGTGGGATGTGAGAAGAAAATCCACGCTCACGCCGAAGAGCTCGGCAAGCTGGGTCAGCACGAAGGCGTCGGGAATGGCCTCGCCGCGCTCCCACTTGGAGATCGTCTTGTCCGAGTAGTTCAGAAGCGCGCCGAGCTCGGCCTGGGTCAGGCCCCTGCCCGTGCGCAGCCGTATGATATTGCTCGCCGTGACGAGCTTCAGTTCGTTCAGATCCATGAAAAACTCCTTTTTGCGGAGGAAGAAGCGTATACTGTATTTTAATCTGTCCGGCGCGGCAAGTCAAGGCAATAAAAAGGGGCGTTGAAATGAAACGAGCTTTTCGGTATAATCGGCAGGGAGCGTTCCCCGCGCGGCCGCTCCGCGGCTATGTCCGCTGGCTGGGCTTCTGGTTCGGCGCGCTCGCGCACAGGTTGCGCGGCGAGCGTCCCGCAGGGCGTCTCCTGTGGACGGAGGACGGGACCGCCGACGTGCTTGCGGCGGGCTTCCCCGCGCTGCTCGCCGTCCCCGCGCCGCTCTTCGCCGAAACGGCCGCGCTCATGCCCGGACGCTGCCGTCTTGCGGCGGAGGGAAAGGACGCGGAGGCGCTGCTCGCGGCGATCCGGGACGTCGAGACGCGTTTTTCCCTGCGCTTCGACTGGGACGCCTTCCTCGCCGCCTGCGAAAACAGAGATCGCCGCGGCGGTCGTCTGCGCGCGCTGTCCCGGAATCTGGCGGATCTCGCCCCGCCGCCTCTCGACGCGCGCACGCCGTACACGGCGCTGCGCAGCCTTTCGGAAAGGGATAGACAGATATGAAAAAACCGATCCTGCTGATCCTCGCCTTCGCGCTGCTGCTCGGCTGCGCCGCCTGCGCGTCCCCGTCCGCCCCCGCGGCGGAAAAGGAGAGCGCCCCCGCGGCCGCCGCGCCCGAAACGCCCGTTCCCCGGGAACCGGAGAGCGCGGAAAAGGCCCTTGTCTTTTCCACGACGGCGCTCGACGGCACGGCCGTCGACGAGAGCGTCCTTGCCGGACACACGCTGACGATGATCAACTTCTTCGAGCCCTGGTGCCCGCCCTGCGTGGCCGAGCTGCCGGAACTGGAAAGACTCTATGAGACCTACGCGCCGCAGGGCTTCCAGATCCTCGGCGTGTTTTCGACCGAAGAAGGCGTCGAAGCCGTCGTACAGACGGCGGGGCTGAGCTATCCCGTGCTGCGCTACGTCCCTGTCTTCGATCAGTTCCAGACGGGCTACGTCCCCACGACGGTGTTCGTGAACGAGCGGGGCGAGCTTGTCGGCGAAACACAGATCGGCTCGAAGGACTACGCCGGCTGGGAGGCCCTCGTGAAGGAGCTGCTGGGATGAAAAGGCTCGCTCCGTATCTTGCGCTGCTTATCGCCGCCGCGCTGACGGCCGCGGGGCTCTTCGCCGGCCAGTACGCCGCGGTGCTCGCAAAGGCCGCGCGCGTGTGTCTCGAATGCGTGGGGATCGGCTGAAGATGGAGAACAGGAGACGTTTTTCGATCCAGGCCGCCGCGGCGCTGCTGCAGAACGCCCATCTCAAGGGCTTCTTCACCGGCCGCATCTGGCAGGGCGCGTCCAAGGGCGTATGCGTGCCGGGGCTGAACTGCTATTCCTGCCCCGGGGCGGTCGGCGCCTGCCCGATCGGCTCGCTGCAGAGCTTTCTCGCCGCGCGCCCGATCAAGCTGCCGTACTATGTGGTCGGCCTGCTGATCTTTTTCGGCGCGCTGCTCGGCCGCGCGGTCTGCGGCTTTCTCTGCCCCTTCGGCTTTCTGCAGGAGCTGCTCCATAAGATCCCCTTCCCCAAAAAGCTGCGCGGCTTCCGGGGCGAGCGCGCGCTGCGCCGGCTGAAGTATCTCATCCTCGTCCTGCTGGTCGTGCTGCCGCTCTTCTTCGCGCTCACGCCCTTTTTCTGCAAATACCTCTGCCCGGCGGGGACGCTCGCGGGCGTGCTGCTCGCGCTCGCGGACGCGGCCGTGCGGCCGCTCCTCGGCGGCCTCTTCGCGTGGAAGGCCGCGGTGCTGCTCGCGCTCGTCGTGCTGAGCCTGATGATCTGGCGCCCCTTCTGCAAGTATCTCTGCCCGCTCGGGGCCTTCTACGGCGTTTTCAACCGCTTCGCGCTCTGGCGCGGGAGGGTGGACGCGGACAAATGCGTCCGCTGCGGAGCCTGCGCGGCGGCCTGCCGCATGGGCGTCGAGCCGACGGAGAACGTCAACTCCGCCGAATGCATCCGCTGCGGCGACTGCGTCCGCGCCTGCCCGACGGGGGCGATCAAAATGGGTTTTCTTATAAAAAAATAAACGTACGGAGCGTACATGCTTTTCGCCGCGGGAGACCGCGGCGAAAAATTTTTTCAAAAAAAGCAAAATACCCCTTGACACACAATACTATGCGATGTATAGTATGACGCGAAAGGAGGTATAGCCGATGTTGGACGCACAGATGAAACGCGGTCTGATCGAAAACTGCGTGCTCGCCGCGCTGGCGCGGGGCGACTCCTACGGCTATCAGATCGTCAAGGATCTCTCCTCCGTCGTCGCGGTCACGGAGTCGACGCTCTACCCGATCCTCCGCCGTCTCGAGGGCGGCGGCGCGCTCACGGTATACAGCGTCGAGCACAACGGCCGCCTGCGCAAGTTCTACCGCCTCACGCCGGTCGGCCGGCGACAGCTGGAGAGCTTTGCCGCCGACTGGGACGAGCTTGCGGCGATGTATGATTTCATTCGGGAGGGATTGAGCCATGAATAGAGAGGAATATCTGGAAAAGCTGCGGCTCGCGCTCGCGCAGATGCCCGCGGAGGAAAAGGAAAGGCAGATCGCCTATTACGACGAGCTGATCAGCGACATGTGCGAGGACGGCATGAGCGAGACGGAGGCCACCGCGAAGCTGGGCGATCCCGGCAAGGTCGCGGAGGAGCTGCTCGCGGCGCTGCCGCTGGGCACGCTGGTCAAGACCCGCATCAAATCGGCCGGCAGCCTCTCGGCTCTGGCGATCGTGCTGCTCGTGCTCGGCTTCCCGCTCTGGCTCCCGCTGCTGATCTCGGCCTTTGCGGTCGTGTTCTCGCTGCTGCTGGCGATGCTCGTCACGATCTGGTCGCTGGCCGTGGCCCTTGCGGCGGTCGTGCTCTCGCTGGGCGTCGCGGCCGTCGCGGCCCCGATCGCGCTGCTGAGCGGAACCGTCACGGGCTCGCCGCTCGTGATCATCGGCACGGCGCTCGCCGCGGCGGGGCTGTGCCTTCTCGGCGCGCTCGCGCTGCCGCCGCTGTTCCGCGCGCTGGCGGCCCTGAGCCGCACCCTGTGCCGCGGCCTGTGGCGCGGGATCAAATCCATCTTCATCAAAAAGGAGAACTAAGCCATGAAAACCTGGAAAAAGATCGTGCTCCTGATAGGGATCCTGCTACTCGCCTTCGGGCTGACGGTGCTGCAGATCGCCCATCACCGCGGCGAGAGCTTTGCGGCCGGACTGTCGGGCCTGAACGGCCTCGGCACGAACAGCGCGGTGCATCTCGACTACGACCAGAAGGGCTACACTGTCCTCAAGGACGGCGAGGAGAGCTTTTCGGCCGGGGAAGTCGAGGCGCTGCAGATCGACTGGATCAGCGGCGGCGTGAGCGTCGAGCGCTGGGACGGCAAAGAGCTCGTCGTGCGCGAGAAGGCCTCCGCCAGGCTCTCGGAGGACGAGTGCCTGCGCTTCCGGCTCAGCGGCGGGACGCTTTCGATCCTGCCCTGCGCCAACAAGGTCCGCGCTCTCCCGGAGAAGCAGCTCACCGTCCTCGTTCCGCAGAGCCTGACGCTCTCGGAGCTGACGGCGGACGCGGCCTCCGCCTCCGTCGCGCTGCGCGGTCTCGACGTCGGCGGCGCGGTCGATCTGGATTCCGCCTCCGGCTCGCTGCTCGTCGAGGACTGCCGCTGCGCCGCGCTGGATCTTGACAGCGCCTCCGGCAGCCAGCACGTGCTGCGCTGCGAGGCAAGAGGCGCGGTCGACGCCGACAGCACCAGCGGCAGCATCACGGTCGAAGAGCTCGGATGCCTGTCCCTGAACGCGGGATCCACGTCCGGCAGCCAGAAGATCGGCGCGCTGAGCTGCGATACGCTGCTGCTTTCATCGATCAGCGGTTCGCAGAATATCTCCGGGATTGACTGCCGCACGGCGCAGTCATCCTCCACCAGCGGCTCGGTACATATTGCCTTTGTCGAAAAGCCGGCAAGTGTAGAGATTGAGACAACCTCCGGATCCGTGGAGCTCAGCTTCCCGAAGGGCACGGGCATCGACCTCGATTTCGACCGGACCTCCGGCAGCCTCCACGGCGAGGTCCTCCGCGGCCCGATCCCCGTCAACGTGGAAACGACCTCCGGCAGCCTGACGATCCGCTATCAGTAAGAAAAGCAATAAAAAACAGCAGGGACAGATGTCCCTGCTGTTTTTTTTGCCGTGTTTCGGAGCTTACTTGAGAGCGCCCTTGATGACGTCGGCCAGGATGTTGATGCCCTTGACGATCTTGTCGTCGGTCGAGCAGGAGTAGTTCAGACGCATGCCGTTGTTGACGTCGCCCTTCGGATAGAAGCCGGAGCCGGGCACGTAGGCCACCTTCTGCGCCATCGCCTTGGGCGCGAGCTCACGGGTGTTGACGTACTCCGGCAGCTCGACCCAGGTGAACAGGCCGCCGTCCGGGTCGGTGAACTTGGCCTCCTTCGGGAAGGTCGCGCGCATCGTGTCGATCATCAGGCCGCAGCGGTGCTTGTATACCGGCAGGATCTTGGCCACGTGCGCGTCGATGTCGAACATGTCCATATACTTGGCGATGGCCATCATGTTGATCGTGGCGGTCTGCAGCACCGCGGCCTGCGCGATGTGGTTGACCTTTTCCACGATCTTCTCGTCGGCGATGATCCAGCCCACGCGGAAGCCCGGGGAGAGGATCTTGGAGAAGGAGCCGAAGTAGACGATCAGGCCCTCGGTGTCCATGCTCTTGAGAGAGGGCAGATACTCGCCCTTGAAGCGCAGGTCGCCGTAGGGGTTGTCCTCGATGGCGGGCACGCCGTACTTGTTGATGATCTCCATGAACTGCTTGCGGCGCTCCAGCGGCCAGGTGCGGCCGGAGGGGTTCTGGAAGTCGGGGATGATATAGATGAGCTTGACGTTCGGCGTGGTCGCGAGGACCTTGTCCAGCTCTTCCATGATCATGCCGTTCTCATCGGTGGGGACGGAGACAAAGTTGGGCTGATACTGCTTGAAGGCGTTGATCGCGCCGAGATAGCTCGGGCTCTCGAGGACGACGTAGTCGCCCGGGTTGAGGAAGAGCTTGCCCAGGAAGTCCAGGCCCTGCTGGCTGCCGGCGGTGATGAAGACGTGGCCGGGATCGGTGTGGATGTTGTTCTTGGCGGCGACGCGCTCGCAGATCTGCTCGCGCAGGCGCAGGTTGCCGTCGGTGGGGCCGTACTGCATGGCGACGCGGCCCTGCTCCGTCATCACGGCGTCCAGAGCGGTCTTCATGTCCTCGACCGGGAAGAGCTCGGGAGCGGGCAGGCCGCCGGCGAAGGAGATGATGTCGGGCTGGGCGGCGATCTTAAGCAGCTCGCGGATGTCGGAAGCCTTGATGTTTGCCATTCTGTCGGCAAAGTTTACCATGGTGGATCCTCCTTGATTGTCAATATTTGTAAAACTTGTCTGAATTGTCGCTATTTCGCCATTACAAATATATCACATTCGACGGCGCTTGTAAACCTAGCAAAGATGCAAAAAAACGGCCTGTTTTTTCAGCAGTTTGGCGAGCAGGCCCTTTCGGACGGGCTTTTCTTCCGGCGCCGCGAGCGCGCCCCAGCTCTCCGGCCCGAGGTATTTGAGCACGGCCACCTGCGGCTCCGTTTCCGGGGTGATCTCGATCGTGTCGCCCTCATAGAAATGCGCCAGCCCCGGGGCGTTGAAATAATGCAGCAGCTCGTCTACATGCTCCAGCCGCCGCGCCCCGTGCTCGCCGAAGCGGTAATGCATCGGGATGACGACGCGCGGGAAGACCTCCTCGCACAGCCGCCAGACCTCCTGCGAGGGCAGGCCCGTGCAGCTCCCCGCCGTGATCATCAGCGCGTCCGCGCCCAGGATCCGCTTCGCCTCGCCCGAGAGCAGCTGCGTCCCGATATCGCCCATGTGCACGAGCTTGAGCCCGTCCGCCTCCTGAATGTGCACCAGACTCTGCCCGCGCGTGATGCCGCGCATGTTGTCGTGCCACACCTCAAAGGAGCTGATCGCAAAGGGACAGTCGCTCTCCGGCCTGCCGGAGAGCACGACGCCCTCGCGGTAGTTGTGGCCGTAATGCTCGTGGCTGACAAGCAGCTTGTCCGCCTTCACGCGCAGCTTCGGGTAGCCCGCGGTGTAGTCGCTGTTGTAGGGGTCGATCACGACGGTGTAGCCCCTGTGCGTGATCGCAAAGCAGGCGTGGCCGAGCCATTTGATCTCCATATAATCACCTTCCTTACAGGCTTCCCCCTCCGGGGGAAGCTGTCGCCGCAAGGCGACTGATGAGGGGCCCCGGTCCTTCCGGGCGGCCGTGGGGGGCCCGTCGCCGCAAGGCGACTGATGAGGGGCGCTCGTTCTTCCGGGCGGCCGTGGGGGCCCGTCGCCGCAAGGCGACTGATGAGGGGCGCTCGTTCTTCCGGGCGGCTGCGGGTGAGCGCTCCTTTTATTGTTCCATGATATGCATCGCGCGGATCTCGGGGTTTTCGATGCGGCCCTGTATTTCAAAGGCCGGTCCCTCGAGATAGTCCCCCGTGCCGCGGCAGAGCCCCTGCGCGGCCAGCTCCCGCAGGACGCTTGCGCAGATGTCCTCGACGAGCTGGACTTTGAGCGCGTCGCCCTCGCCGCCGTTCTCGCCCGTGAGCAGGAATTCCAGCGGCTCCGCCATGTCGGAGAGCGCCGGCAGCGCGCGCAGCGCGCGGAAGCACCATTTATAATAGGGCATGTGCCGGCGGTTGAGCAGGAACACGGTCTCCGCCGCGTCGCGCACGAACTGCCCGAGCGCCAGCATCGCCGCGCCCGCCTCGCCGTGACGGAGGCAGCGCGAATAGTTGTACTGCCCGCTCTGCGCCATGCCGATCACGCGCGCGGCGAGCTTTTTCTTGCGCACGTCCTCGGGCATGCCGTGTGCGATCGTCTCCCGGATCGCGGAGAACTCCCCGAGCTCGTCGCGCCAGACCTCGCCGTTCACGGCCTCGGCCAGCGCCCAGGAGGGCAGGCTCATCCACTGCTGCCAGCTCTCCGGCGCGCCGGGCGAGCCGGTATAGCGGCGGTAAAAGTCGCCGATGCGCTGCACGCCCACGCCGCTGCTGCCGAGCGCGCTGCGCTCGCGCGGCCCCTCCGCGCCGAGCGAACGGTATTCTCTCGCCAGCGCCACGCCGATCCTCAGGTCGTCCTCGTCGGTGAGCCACAGGCAGAAGCCCTGCTCGAAATCGTGGTCGCGCGAGAGCGCGTCGTCAAAGCCGAAGCACTGCGAGCCGCGGCCCGCCAGCCCCACGGCGATGCGTCCCTCATAGTCCGGGAAGCGCTCGCGTATCATCGCCTGCCCGCGCTCGGCATAAAAGCGCCGGGCTTCGTCAAGTCCTCTCATGGATCGCCCTTATCCTTTCTTCCAGGTCCTTCGCGTAGAGAAAAAAGCCCAGCCGATCGAAGACCGGCACGCACTTCGAAGCCATGAAGGCGTAATAGCCGTCCCGTTTGAGCCCGGGGTCGTCCAGGCACTCCCACGCGCGCTCGAGGCACTGCGCGATGCGCTCGTCCTCCGGGTCGGCCGCGTCGTAGAGCTCAGCGAGGCTGCACAGCGTCACGGCGATCTCGTTCCCGCCGCCGCCGAGCCCTTCCATGATCCGGATCGCGGAGAGGAAGGCCGCCTCGGCCTGCGCGAACTCGCCCAGCGCGGCGTGCGACTGGGCCATGTTGTTGAACAGGCCCGCGAAGCGGTAGTCGTGCGGGTCGAGCTGCTCGCCGTACACGCGGCTCACATGCCGGAAGATCGGCAGGGCCTCCTCGTGCCGGGAGAAGCAGCCGAGCGTCGTCGCCGCGTTGAGCAGCACCGTCGCGCCCGAGACCGTGCGGCCCAGACGGTGCTCGCGGATCAGCGCGAGCGCACTCTCCACGGCGGCGAGGGCCTTTTCCTCGTCCATGCTGCGGCGGTACTGCCCCAGCAGCTCGCTCACGAGCGAGAGCTCCGCGCGCCAGTCGCCGGCCTTGCGCGCCGCGGAGAGATGGCCTTCGAGATACTCCTGCGCTTCGGCCTCCCGATTCTGCGCGTACAGCGCGTCGAGCCCGCGGATGATCTCCGGGACGTCGAAGGCCTTCGGGCAGGGCTCGTGATCCGGAACGCCGGTATATTCGCTTGCGTCGAAGCAGCAGCGCATGGGGGATTCCTCCTTGAAGTGACGCGCACGGGCGTGTATAATACGGTTACTATTATAAAAGGTATCAATCCGAATTACAATACGGAGCGTGTTTTATGGAAAACAAGGGATCCTTTGCCGAGCTTGCTCTCGCGGGCGTGGCGCGCATGAGGGACAGGGACTGCGACTTCCGCGGCCGCGTGAGCGCGTTGCTCCTGCTGCTGCGCGGCGCTTACTATACGGGAGAAGAGAAATGGCGCGCCCTCGCGGAGGAGGATCTGCGCGCGCTGTGGCGCGGCGGCGTGCACGACCACATCGGCGGCGGCTTTTTCTCCGCCTGCGGCGACGCCGAGTTTCTGCGCCCGCGCTTTGAAAAGCGCCTAGACGACAACGCCTGGCTCGCTTTTGTCTATACCGAGGCCTGGGAAAAGGGCCGCATGGGCTTCTACCGCGAGGCCGCGGAGGAGGCGCTGGATTTCTGTCTGCGCGAGCTTTCCGATCCCTCCGGCCTCTGCCGCGCCGGACAGCGCGCCGCGGCGGGGAAGAATCCCTATCTCTTCACGCCCGCGCAGCTCCGTCAGATCCTCGGGGAGGAAAAGGGCCGCGGCTTTGCCGAGTGCTACGACGTCACCGACGAGGGCAACTGCGGCGGGGAGGGGAGCATCCCCAACCTGATTCTCAATCAGCGCTGGAGCCTGATCCCGGAGGGCTACGACGACCTGCGCGAGCGCGTGCGCCTCGCGCGCGAGGAGCGCGGCGGCCTGCTCACGGACGAGCGGACTCCCGCCGCCGCCAACGCGCTGCTGCTCGCCGCGCTGGCCAAGGCCGCGCGGGTCTTTTCCGACAAACGCTATCTCGCCGCGGCCGAGGAGCTGGCCGACAAGCTCGCCGCGTCCGACCGGAACGCGCGCGCGGCGCTGCTCTTCGCGCTGGGCGAGCTCTATGCCGCCGACTTCTCTCCCGCGCGCATCCTCGCCGCGGCGGAGATCGCCGAAACGCTCGATATCCCGGCATGGCGGGACGACGCTCCCTCGCCCGAAAACGACCGCGCGCTGAGCCTCGCCGCGCTCGGCTTCAACGCGCTCTGGCGCCTCACGGACGAGGAGGCGCGGCAGGCAAGGAGCGTCGAGATCCTTCTCGAGCTCGGAAAGCATCCCGAGCGCCACGGCCCGGAGAGCCTGAACGCTCTCTGCGTGTCCCTCGGCCTCCGCCGGGCGCGGCGCATCCTGTGCGTCTGCCCGGAGGAGGAGCCGCCCGCGGCCCTCGCCGCGCTCAGGGCCCGCTGCGCCCCGGAGCTGACGATCCTGCTCAAAACGCCGGAGCGCGCCGAAGCCCTCGCCGCCGCCGTGCCCTGGACCGCGGCGGTCCCGATCGGCCGCGAGACCCTGTTTTACCCCCGCGAAAAGGGAAAAACGGGGGCTCCGGCCGGCCTGTGAAGCGGTGTTAACATAAAATTAAGAAAAAATTTTTATTTTTTGTTACCAAAATGAAATTTTTCTCTTGCATTTTTGAAATCTTTGTCGTACAATGGTCCCATCAAGAATAGCTTCTTGGGAGGAAAAGGAAATGACAAAGAGAATTATCAGCCTTCTTCTGGCCGTCCTGATGTTTGCGGCGCTGCCCATGATGCAGCCGAAAGCCTTTGCCGCGGGCGAGAAGATTAAGATTACCATCGGCGCGGAGACGGTCAAGGACATCTGCAACAACAACGGCCTGGATTACGAGTTCTGCAAAGCAGCCATCCTTAAGCTCAACGGTTGGACAGATGAATCGGCGTTCACCACGTTGACATACGGAAAGGAATTTTATATCCCGAAGACCAACCAGGACGCCGCCGACATCCTCGGCGTCGCGCTGCCCGATCGTCTCAAGCCCAAGGCCAAGGGCGAGACCCAGACCTACACGGTCGTAAAGAACGACACGCTCATCGGCATCTGCGAAAAGCTGAAGCTCGACTACGGCAAGTGCAAGGCCGCGATCATGAAGCTCAACGGCTGGAGCGACTATAACCTTCTGACGCTCCACGTCGGCGACAAGATCAAGCTGCCCAAGTCCGACGCCGACGCGGCCGTGATCGCCGCCTCCGCCACCGGCTCGGCCACCGGCACCGCTACGGGCGGTATCTTCCTGCCCACCGACGGCGCTGTCGCCGCCTACATGGTCCCCCATGTCGTCAAGACGGGCGAGACCCTCTACGGCATCTGCGTGGAGAACGGCATAGACTTCAACCGCTACATCAACCTGATCATGAAGGCCAGCGGCCTCAAGTCCGCCACCATCTACACGGGCGACATCGTCTTCATCCCCAGCGCCTCCGCGACCAGCGGCGCCACGAGCGTCATCACCCACATCGTCAAGGGCGGCGAGACGGTCTACGGCATCTGCCAGACCTACGGCATCGACTTCAACACGAAGTACAACATGATCGTCGCGCTCAACCCGAATAAGAACATCAACAACATCCACTCCGGCGACGTGCTGTATCTGCCCAAGGGCGGCTCGACCGGCACCGGCACGGGTACGGGCACGGGCACCGGCACGGGCACCGTCACCGGCGGCGGAGCCGGCGGCTACACGCCCGCTTCGCCCGAGACTCCGGTCACCCAGAAGAACCCCACGGCCAAGGAAGGCGCCATGTACTACCTCAAGGAGTACACGGTCAAGACGGACGACACGGTCTACGATCTGCTCAAGCCCGCGGGCTTCAACGGAGAGTACTTCAATTACTACGTCAACGTGATGCTCGCCGCGAGCGACAGAGCCACCTTCAGCAACCTCAAGAACGGCGATAAGATCATGCTCGCCACGAACTCCTCGGCCGGCGCCAAGATCGTGGTCACCGGCGTCAAGGTCAAGGACGGCGACACCGTCATCAAGATGTGCACCGCCGCCGGCATCAGCTATGACGATAACGCCACCCTGATCGCCAAGCTCAACCCGGGCGTCAATCTCTCCAGCATCAAGACCGGCGACATCATCGTCCTGCCGAAAAAGGCCTAAACCATAACCGCATCATCGAAACCGGGTCTGCATCCGCAGACCCGGTTTTTCTTTTTTCGCCCGCCTGTAAAAAACGCGGGCCGATCGGTAGTATATGGGTGAACACGGAACAGGAGGTGGAAGGCCCGTGACGGACGAGGAGATCATAGCGCTGTTCTTTGAGCGCTCGGAACAGGCGATCGCCGAGCTCGACAGGGCCCACGGCGGGGCGGTCCGCCGGGTCGCGTACAACATCCTCGGCGACCGCGAAGACGCGGAAGAGTGTGTCAGCGATACCTATCTCGGCGCGTGGAACAGCATCCCGCCGCAGTGCCCCGCGCCGCTGAGGACCTATGTCTGCCGGATCGCGCGCAATCTGGCGGCAAAGAGGTATCATGCCAACACGGCGCAGAAGCGCGGCAGCGGCTACGACCTCGCGCTCGACGAGCTTGCGGAGATCGTGCCCGATCGCGGCGGCGTGGAGGAGGCCTTCGCGGCCAAAGAGCTTGCCGCGCTCATCGACAGCTTTCTCGACACGCTCTGCTATGAGGACAAATATCTGTTCATGCGCCGCTACTGGTATGCCGACCCTCTGCGCGAGATCGCGCGGACGGCGGGGATGAGCTACGGCGCCGCGGCCGTCCGACTGCACCGTGTTCGGGAAAAACTCAGAAAGTATCTGCTGAAGGAGGGAGTGAGCGTATGAAGCGCCGGATCATATCTCTTGCGCTGGGCGAGCTGGCCGAGCGCCATATCAGCCAAACGCAGTCCTATTCCCCCGGAGCTGCGCACGGCTCCCCGGAAAGGATCGTACCCATGAAAAAGAAACGTATCGTCACCCTGGCCCTGGCGGCGGCGCTGATCCTCGCGCTGAGCGTCACGGCCTACGCCGTCGCCGGAAGGGGATCGATCGGCACGCACGCGATGCCGCAGACCGGAGAATACACCGATCTTTCGGAGCTGCCGCGCATCGAAAAACTCGTCGGCTACCCCCTGACCGTACCGGAGAGTTTCTCCGACGGCTATGTCTTTTCCCGCCTGGTCGTAAGAGGCGAGGCCTTTTATTCCGACACGGGCGAGGTCGAAAAGGAATTCTACGGCGTCCACGCGGACTACTCCCTGCCCGGCGCGCCGGATCGCTGGCTGGATCTCGGGCCGCATCTCGGACCCACGCAGATCGAGCCGACCGAGCGCCGCACGCTCGGCGGCGCGGAAGTGGATCTCAGCCTCGACCATTACAAGATCGTGCCGGAGGATTATGAGAAAACGCAGGAGGATCTCGCAAGGGAGGCCGCGGGACATTATTACGTATCCTTCGGCTCCGACAGGATCGAGGAGCATGACTTTGCGTTTGCAAGCTTTGTGCTCAACGGCACGGACTACGTTCTGTCGGACACGGCCGCCTCTCCCGGCTCGCTTGACGCGCTCGCCGCGGCCGCTGCCGAGCTGATCGCCGCAGCCGGATAAAAGCCCATATGCACCTGGCCCGCTTCTTCCGAACGAAGAGGCGGGCCCTTCGTGCTATAATAAAAGAAAAAACATCTTTTCCTGCAACCTTTCTCCGTAAAACGCTTTTATAAGGGTGAGAGGCTCTCAGAAACAGGAGGAATCAACACATGGATGACGCAAGGATCGTCGATCTCTACTGGGCGCGCGCGGAGCGGGCGATCGAAGAGACGGAGCGGAAATTCGGCGCTTACTGCCGGACGGTGGCCTATAACGTTCTGTCCGACGCCTCGGACGCGGAGGAATGCGTCAACGACACCTGGATGAAGGCGTGGAATTCCATGCCGACGGACAGGCCGCGGCGTCTCGCGCCCTATCTGGGTAAAATGACCCGCTGGCTGTCGCTGAGCCGTCTGCGCGAAAAAAACAGCCTCAAGCGCGGCGGCGGCGAGCTGCCGCTCGTTCTCGACGAGCTCGAGGAGGCGCTGGATTCCGGCGCGGACACGCAAAAGGAACTGGAGCTCCGGGAGCTGGAACGGGCGCTGCGGCGTCTGATCGAAGCGCTGGGCAAGGACGAGCGCGACGTGTTCCTCAGCCGCTACTGGTACATGGCCCCGATCGCGGAGATCGCGGAAAAATTCGGCCTGACCGAGAGCAAGGTCAAAACCATGCTCCACCGCACGAGAAAAAAGCTGATGAAACGATTGAAGGAGGAAGGATTATGCTGAACAGCGAAAGGATCCTGTTCGCTCTGAACGATACGGATGAAGACTATCTGGAAAGCGCCCGCATTCGGCTGGGCTACCGGACGGGGGAGACCGCGAGGCGACCGGCGAGAAAACGCATCGTCGCCTTTGCCCTGGCCGCCGCGCTGATCCTGGGCCTCGGCGCGGCCGCGTACGCCGCCGATCTCTTCGGCGTCCGGGCCCTGCTGATAAAGAACGCCGCTCCCGCGGACGAGCCCGGCGGCGGAACGCTGTCGCTTACCCAGCCGCAGGCCGTGCCGGAGGAGATGGACGACGCGATCCGGCAGAAGATCGACAACTCTACGAAAGCCTGGGAAGAGTGGACTGTTTGGAGCAGAGAAAACGGCATTTACGAGCCTGAAAGCTGTAAAGCACCGGAAGGTACTAAAACCTCTGCTGTGGAAGAAAATGCGGACGGCACGTTAACCATGATTTTCTACAGTGATAGTAACAGTGAAAATGAGATCGAGAGGCGCATTGTTTCGGCGGAGGATTATGAGGCATTTGAAGCCTTCTGGGAGGCCAGAGCTAAAGGGTTCAGCGGATATGACTATCCGTATCATGTATATACCCAGGCAATGGCTGACAAACTGGAGAGCATCGCTGCCAACTACGGGCTGAAGCTCCGTCATCAGAGAACGAGTATGTTCCAGAATCACGACAACATGTCCGACTTTTCTACCCGTGAAGAGATTACCGCAAGAATCAATGAAGTATGTGCCGGCGGCAAGAGCTTCTTCCGTACAGAGCCGACCGGCTACGATAAGTTCTACTATTTCGACGAGGGCACTTTCGCCGTCAGCTTCTATACCACCGACAATCTGACGAACACCGGGACGAGCTGCTACCTCTACAATTCTCCATACAGCACCCTCTCCAGCGGCTATGAGATCCGCGGCCAGGTCAAGGATATCGACGCCTTCACGGTCAGAAGCCACACCGCGCCGGACGGGACGGTCCTGACGGTGCTGCAGAAGGACGCGGACATGTATGCTTACGTGTATCTGGAAAACGCCTTCGTGACGCTGCACATCATGCAGCCAGAGGGCCTGAGCGACGCGGAGATCGACGCCGTTCTGGACATGGTGGATTACAGCGCGATCAAATAACGAACAACAAGCCCGGGGCTGCTCTCTGAACCGCCCCGGGCTCAAGCTGTCGACAAAGTGCCGACAGCTTGAAAAGCAAAAACAGAAGCTTTCTGAAGAGCTCCTGTTTTTGCTCGATTGAACGAAGAAAGGGGGCTCTCCGCCCCCTCTCTTCGCTCTCCCCCTGCGCGTCAAAAGTTAGGCGCGCAGGTTTGCCAACAGTCTCAGCCCCAGGCTTTTTTCGTCCCGCTATAACGAAAAGCTGAAAACTAAAGATCCTACTGCGCCTTGACGTATCGCACCACGTAATCGCAGAAGCGCTGCGTGGCCGGGCCGGGGTGCGAGCCGACGGCGAAGGCGATGCCGATCGTGCGCTTGGCCTCGGGCACGAGCGGCAGCGTCAGAAGCTCGTCGTGCCGTCCCTTCAGGAGCAGCTCCGGCATGATGCTCATGCCCAGGCCCTGCTCGACCATCGCGATGATGGCGTAGTCGTCCTTGGTGTAAAAGCGCACGTTCGGCTTCACGCCCGCGGCCTCGAGCGCGCGCCGCGCGTCGTGGTCGGAGGACTGCAGCAGCGAGATGAAGGGCTCTCTTTCGCACTCCGTCAGCGGGAAGCGCGGATAACTGGCGTAGCGGCTGTCCTTCGGCAGGATGGCCAGGAGCCGGTCCTCCATCAGCGTGATCGTCTCGCATTTGAGCTCGCAGGGCAGCGCGACGAAGCCGATATCCACGCTGCCGTCGGAGAGCCACTCGTTCACGTCGTGATAGTCGCCGTTGAGCAGCTTGAACTCCACGTTGGGATAGTCGCGCTGAAACTCCTTCAAAACCGGCGGCAGCCAGTGCACGGCGACCGAGGTGAAGGCGCCGATGCGCACCGTGCCCTGGTCGAGCCCGCGGATCGAGGCGGCCGTCTGGCGCAGCTGCTCCTCGGCCGAGAGCAGCGAGCGCGCCGCGCCGAGCAGCCGCTCGCCCTCGTCGGTCAGACGCACGCCGGCGCGGCCGCGCCGCAGCAGGCGAAAGCCGAGCTCTCCCTCCAGCGAGGAGATCATGTGGCTGACGGCCGACTGCGTACAGCCCAGGCTTTCCGCCGCGGCCTTCAGACTGCCGCTTTCCACCGCGCTCATCAGCGCCCGGAGCTTTGTGACCATGCAAAACGCCTCCCTGAATCGTTTAAGTGAAATAATTTCATGTAAGCATGAAAAGAATTAAAGATATTCCCATTATACGCGTTTTTCGCAAAAAAACAAGTGCATTTCCTCCCGTCCCGCCTTGCAAGCGCGGAAAAAAGCGGTATAATGACCACCATCCAGGAGAAAAGAGAGGCAACAAACATGAACGGTATCGGATATGTGCTCGGCGCGATCGCGGTCTACCTCATCGGCATGCTGGTGATCGGCGTCCTCTATGCGAAAAACAAAAACTCCGAGGATTTCTACCTCGGCGGACGCAAGCTCGGCCCCGTCGTGACGGCCATGAGCACCGAGGCCTCGGATATGAGCGCCTACCTGCTGATGGGCGTGCCGGGCCTAGCGATGTTCTGCGGCGTGGCGGAGGCCAGCTGGACGGCGATCGGCCTCGCGGCCGGCACCTATCTGAACTGGCTGCTCGTGGCCAAGCGCCTGCGCCGCTATTCCGAGGCGACCGGCGCCATCACGGTGCCGGACTTCCTCGCGCGGCGCTTCCGCGACAAGAGCAAGGTCATCGAGACGGTCGGCGCGCTGGTCATCATCATTTTCTTCGTGCCCTACACGGCCTCCGGCTTCGCGGCCTGCGGCAAGCTGTTCAACAGCCTCTTCGGCTTCGACTACATGAAGGCGATGCTCGTCTCCGCCGCGGTCATCGTGGCCTACTGCGCGCTCGGCGGCTTCATGGCGGCCTCGGTCACGAGCCTGATCCAGTCCATCGTGATGACGCTCGCGCTCATCATCGTGCTCTTCTTCGGCGTCAACACCGCCGGCGGCTGGGCCGCCGTGGCGGAGAACGCGCGCAGCATCCCCGGCTATCTCAGCCTCGCGGCCTCGACGGACATCGTTTCAAAGTCCGCCGGCGCGTACACGCCGATCATGGTCGTGTCGACGCTGGCCTGGGGCCTCGGCTACTTCGGCATGCCCCACATCCTGCTGCACTTCATGGCCGTGCGCGACGAGAACGAGCTGAAGATCTCCCGCCGTGTCGGCTCGGTCTGGTGCGTGGTCTCTCTCGGCGTGGCCGTCGTGATCGGCATCGTCGGCTTCGGGATGGCCAGGGCGGGCGCGATCGCCCTGCCCGGCAGCGAGCCTGAGGCGGAGAACCTCATTGTCAGGACCGCGGCGCTCATCGCCTCCAAGGGCGCCTTCGCCGCCATCGTCGGCGGCCTGATCCTCGCGGGCATCCTCGCCGCCACGATGTCTACCGCCGACGCGCAGCTGCTCGCCGCCGCCTCCGGCGTGACGCAGAACCTGCTTCTCGACGTCTTCGGCGTGAAGCTCTCGGACAAGAAGAACATGCTTGTCGCGCGCATCACGGTCGTCGGCGTGGCGATACTCGGCGCGATCTTCGCCAGCGATCCCAACAGCTCTATCTTCCGCGTGGTGTCCTTCGCCTGGGCCGGCTTCGGCGCGACCTTCGGGCCCGTGATGCTCCTCGCGCTGTTCTGGAAGCGCTGCAACCGCCAGGGCGCGATGGCCGGTATGATCGCCGGCGCGGTCATGATCTTCGTGTGGAAATATCTCGTCGCGCCTCTCGGCGGCGTGTTCGCCATCTACGAGCTGCTGCCCGCCTTCGTGATCTCCGCGCTCGTCATCGTCGCGGTCAGCCTCTGCACGGCCAAGCCCGAGGAGGAGATCTGCGCCGAATTCGACGCGGTGAAGGGATAAGACGACAAAACAAACGCTCCCGGGGCGTTTGGTATGTTTGCCCCCTTGACTTTTTTCAAAAGCGGAGTAAAATATGTCGCATACGACATGTCGTATGCGACATATTTTTTGGAGTGATGCCCATGGACTTGAAAGATATCCCCATCGGGGCCAAGTTCGGCGTGATCCACCGCGCCTTCCGCCGCGAGCTGGACGCCTCGCTGCGCGAAACGGAGCTGACCGGCGCGCAGTTCAGCGTGCTCTGCGCGCTCGACCGCCTCGAGCGGGACCGCGGCGAGGTCAGCCAGCGCGACCTGGAGGAATACTGCCGCAGCGCGCACCCGACGATGACGGAGATCCTCAAAAAGCTGGAGAGAAAGGGCTTCATCGAAGCCCACCCCAGCGAGACGGACCGCCGCCGCAAGCGGATCCGCCGCACGGACAAGGCCCGCGAGCTCGACCGGGAGGCCCTCCGCGTCGACGAAAAGACCTTTGAAAGATTCACCGCCGATCTCGACGAGGCGCAGAAGGCCGCGCTCGGGAGCATGCTGGACCGGCTCATCGACAGGGCCTGCGGCGGAGAGAAGGAGGGAAGAGAGACTTGAAGGATTTCAGAAAACTGCTGCCGAGCGTGCGGGAATTCAAGCGCCCGGCGATCCTGACGATCATTTTCATCGTCCTCGAGGTCTTCATCGAGGTCGTCATCCCCTTCCTCACGGCCGACATGGTCAACGCCATCAAGGACGGCGCGCCGCTCGAAGGCGTGGTGAAGACGGGCCTCTTCCTTGTCCTGCTGGCCGTGCTCTCGCTCTCCTGCGGCGCCTCGGCGGGCTATACGGGCTCGAAGGCCTCGGCCGGCTTCGCGCGCAACCTGCGCCACGACGTCTACTGCCGCGTGCAGGACTTTTCGTTTGAGAACATCGACCGCTTTTCCACCGCGTCGCTCGTCACGCGCATGACAACGGACATCGGCAACGTGCAGATGGCCTTCATGATGATCATCCGCATCGCGATCCGCGCGCCGCTGATGTTCGTCTTCGCCATCGTCATGGCCTATATCATGGGCGGCGCCCTCGCCACGACCTTCGTGGTGCTCGTGCCGGTGCTCGTCGCCGGCCTCATCGCGATCACGCGCCGGGCCATGCCGGCCTTCCGCGCGGTGTTCCGCAAGTACGACAAGCTCAACGAGTCCATCGAGGAGAACGTGCGCGCGATGCGCGTCGTCAAGGGCTTCGCGCGCGAGGAATACGAAAAGCAGAAATTCGGCGCGGCCTCGCAGAACATCTGCAAGGACTTCACCTACGCCGAGCGCATCGTCGCCCTCAACAGCCCGCTGATGCAGCTGTGCCTGTATTTCAACATGATCTTCGTGCTCTTCATCGGCTCGAAGCTCATCATCTCCAACCGCGGCGCGACGATCGACGTGGGCCAGCTCTCCGCGATGCTGACCTACGGCTTCCAGATCCTGATGAGCCTGATGATCATCTCGATGATCTACGTCATGCTGACGATCTCCGCCGAGTCGATCAAGCGTCTGGGAGAGGTCATGGACGAGCGCCCCACGCTCACCAGCCCCGCGGAAGCGCTCCATGAGGTCCCGGACGGCTCGATCGACTTTGAGGACGTCTCCTTCAAGTATTCCGAGAAAGCGCAGAACTACGCGCTCTCGGACGTCGATCTGCACATCCCCTCGGGCAGCACGGTCGGCATCCTCGGCGGCACGGGCTCGAGCAAATCCACGCTCGTGCAGCTCATTCCCCGCCTCTACGACGTCAGCGAGGGCTGCGTGAAGGTCGGCGGGCACGACGTGCGCGCGTACGACCTCGACACGCTGCGCAACAACGTCGCCGTCGTGCTGCAGAAGAACCTGCTCTTCTCCGGCACGATCCGCGACAACCTGCGCTGGGGCGATCCCGACGCGACGGACGAGGAGATGGAGGCGGCCTGCCGTCTCGCGCAGGCGGACGAGTTCATCCGCGCCTTCCCGGACGGCTACGACACGAAGATCGAGCAGGGCGGCTCGAACGTCTCCGGCGGGCAGAAGCAGCGATTGTGCATCGCGCGCGCCCTGCTGAAAAAGCCGAAGATCCTGATCCTAGACGACTCCACCAGCGCCGTCGACACCCACACCGACGCGCTGATCCGCGCGGGCTTCCGCAGCTATATCCCCGAGACGACCAAGATCATCATCGCCCAGCGCGTGGCCTCCGTCCAGGACGCGGACATGATCCTCGTCATGGACAACGGCCGCATCGCCGCGCGGGGCACGCACGACGAGCTGATGAGATCGAGCGATATCTACCGCGAGACCTACCTCCAGCAGAACAAAGGAGGTGAGCGCGATGAATAAGCCTCAGGGCAAACCGGACGGCTCCCTCCTGCGCGTGGTGCGCATGTTCTTCCGCTACTATCCCGTGCTCGCGCCGCTGGTCGTGTTCTGCATCCTCTTCGCCGCGGTCGTCTCCTCGATCCCCTCGCTGTTCATCCAGCGGGTGATCGCGCTGATCCAGGTCTGGGTCGAAAGCGGCGACTGGGCCTCCGCCAAAGCCGAGCTCACGCCGTATCTGCTGCTGCTCGGCGGGCTGTATCTGCTGTCGATCACGGCCATGACCGTGCAGACGCAGCTGATGGCCGTCATGACGCAGGGCTTCCTCGACAAGCTCAGACGCGAGCTCTTCGACGGCATGCAGAACCTGCCGATCCGCTACTTCGACACGCACAAGTTCGGCGACATCATGAGCCACTACACCAACGACGTGGACACGCTGCGCCAGCTTGTTTCGCAGACCCTGCCCTCCTTCATCCAGTCCGGCGCGATCGTGCTGGTGGTGCTGGGCATCATGCTGTACTTCTCCGTGTGGATGACGCTGGTGCTGCTCGTCGGCGTGGCCGCGATGATCTTTGTGGCCAAAAAGGTCGGCGGCGGCTCGGCGAGATCCTTCGTCGAGATGCAGAAGACCGTGGCCGAGAACGAGGGCTATATCCAGGAGTCCATGACGGGACAGAAGGTCATCAAGGTCTTCTGCCACGAGACGCAGGGGATCCGGGAGTTCGACGAGATCAACGACCGGCTCTTCGCGCACAGCTTCCGCGCCAACGCGCTGGCGAGCACGCTCGGCCCGATTATCGGCAACATCGGCAACGTGATGTACGTCACGCTCGCGCTCGTCGGCGGCGTGTTTCTGCTCACCGGCGTGCCGAACGTCTCGCTCTCCGGCAAGGCCTTTTCGATCAGCATCCTCATCCCCTTCCTGAACATGACCAAGCAGTTCACCGGCAACGTCAACACGCTCTCGCAGCAGATCAACTCCATCGTCATGGCCGCCGCCGGCGCCAAGCGCGTCTTTGCGCTGATGGACGAAAAGCCCGAGACCGACGACGGCTACGTCACGCTGGTCAACTGCCGGATCGCCGAGGACGGCACGATCACCGAGACCGACGAGCACACCGGCCGCTGGGCCTGGCGCCACCCCCACGGCGACGGCACCCTGACCTACACCGAGCTGCGCGGCGACGTGCGCATGGTGGACGTCGACTTCGCCTACGAGGAGGGCAAGCAGGTCCTCTACGACATCTCCGTCTACGCCGAGCCGGGCCAGAAGGTGGCCTTCGTCGGTGCGACCGGCGCGGGCAAGACCACGATCACCAACCTCATCAACCGCTTTTACGACATCGCCGACGGCAAGATCCGCTACGACGGCATCAACGTCAACAAGATCCGCAAGGGGGATCTGCGCCGAAGCCTCGGTCTGGTGCTGCAGGACGTCAACCTCTTCACCGGCACGGTGCTCGACAACATCCGCTACGGCAATCTCGAGGCCACGGACGAGCAGTGCCGCGAGGCGGCGCGCCTCGCCGGCGCGGACGATTTCATCACCCGCCTGCCGCAGGGCTACGACACCGTGCTCGAGAACAACGGCTCCAACCTCTCGCAGGGCCAGCGCCAGCTGATCTCGATCGCGCGCGCCGCGGTGGCCGACCCGCCCGTGATGATCCTTGACGAGGCGACCTCCTCGATCGACACGCGCACCGAGGCCATCGTGCAGAAGGGCATGGACAAGCTGATGGAGGGCCGCACGGTCTTCGTCATCGCCCACCGTCTCTCCACGGTCATGAACGCCGACGTCATCATGGTGCTCGACCACGGCCGCATCATCGAGCGCGGCAGCCACGACAGGCTCATCGCCGAGAAGGGGACCTACTACCGCCTCTACACCGGCGCCTTCGAGCTGGAATAAAAAAGAATAAGAAAAAGGAAACTCTCTCTCCCCCGGGAGAGAGAGTTTCAGACAAAAAACGAACCATGCGCGGGACAGGCTTCGACGAGCAGGGGGAGAGCGAAGAGAGGGGGCGGAGAGCCCCCTTTCTTCGTACGATCACGGCAAAAGCAGGAACTTTTCAGGGAGTTCCTGCTTTTGCCTTTCAAGCCGTCGACAAAATGTCGACGGCTTGAAACGCTCTCTCCGTTTGGAGAGAGCGTTTTTTTGCGTCTGCGGCACTTGCGCTTGCAAGCGGGGGAAAAAGAGGCTATAATCCTTTCATATACCGCGCGCGGCCTTTCGAGCCGCGCAAAAGGAGAAGTGAGAGACATGAAACGATTTCTTTGCCTGCTGCTGACGCTCGCCATGCTCTTCACGGCGGCCGCCTGCGGCGCGTCGGGCGGCGCCTCCGGCGCGAAGCTGCCCAAGGTCGGCGACAAGGTCGAGGGCTTTGTCGTCAAAGAGCTGCGCGATTTCCCGCTCGTCGGCGCGCAGATCGTGTACTTCGAGCACGAGCGCACCGGCGCGGAGCTGATGTACATCGCCAACAACGACACCAACCGCGTGTTCGACCTGACCTTCTTCACGCGCGCGATCGACAACACGGGCCTGCCGCACGTCTTCGAGCACTCCACGCTCGACGGCTCGGAGAAGTATCCGTCCAAGGCCCTGTTCTTCAACCTCAGCTACCAGACCTACAACACCTACATGAACGCCATGACGAGCGCGCTGTACACGACCTACCCGGTCGGCAGCCTCTCCGAGGCGCAGCTGCTCCGCTACGCGGACTACTACACCGACAGCTGCCTGCATCCGACGATCGTCACGGACGAGAGCATCTACCGCGAGGAGGCCTGGCGCTACCGTCTCGCCGACGCGGACGACGAGCTGAGCATCGAGGGCACGGTCTATTCCGAGATGAAGGGCGCCCGCGACATCACGAGCTCGGCCTATACCAACAGCCTGCGCGCCGCCTTCCCCGGCTCGACGATCGGCAACGTCTCCGGCGGCGAGCCCGAGAGCATCCCGGACATGACCTGGGAGAGCCTGAAGGCCTACCATGAGCTGTATTATCACCCCTCGAACTGCGTGGCCTATCTCTACGGCCATTTCGAGGACTACACCGCCTTCCTCAAACTCCTCGACGAGGCCTTCGCCCCCTATGAGAAGCGCGAGTTCAGCTTCGCGGACGAGGACTATCGGCCCCTCACCGAGAGCGTGACGGCCGAAGTGCCCTTCCCGGTCGAGGCCGGCTCCGGCACGGAAAACAGCTCGGACATCTTCTACGCCTTTATCTGCCCGGGCCTGAAGGCCGACCGTGAGGAGGAGAACGTCCTCAACACGCTCACCGACCTGCTGGTGGCGGACGCCTCGCCCCTGATGCAGAGCCTCAAGCGCGCCCCGCCCAGCGGCAGCTTCGCCTCCTATATCGACATCGACGGGCCCGAGGACATGATCGTCTTCTACGGCACGAACGTCAACCCCTCTGACGCCGAGACCTTCCGCGGCACGGTCGACGCCGCGCTCGCTGACGTCGCCGCCAACGGCTTCTCCGCGGAGCTGGTGGACAGCGTGATGGCCTCGCTGTCGATGAGCACCAAGCTCACGAGCGAGAGCAGCGACATCGGCGTCGACCTGATCACCAGCTTTGCCGACTACCAGGCCGCTACCGGCGCGCGCTTCGGCTACGCGGACTATGTGGACGCGCTGGAAAAGATCGCCGAATGGAACGAGCAGGGTCTCTACGCCGACGCCGTCGCGCGCTATCTCGGCGCGGACGCGCTCACGGCCCTCACCGTCACCTATCCCGAGCCCGGCCTGCGCGAGAAGCTCGACGCGGCCGAGGCCAAGCGCCTCGCGGAGCTCAAGGCCTCGATGAGCGCCGAGGAGATCGCCGCGCTGGTCGAGCAGACCAACGCCCCGGACGAGGAGGACGACGCCTCCGAATACGTCAAGGCGCTCCAGGCCGTCACGGTCAGCTCCCTGCCGGAGGAGATCCGCAGCTACGAGCTCTCCGATGAAATGGGCGAGGACGGTGTGCGCTATATCAACGTCAAGGCGGACGCCGACGGTATCGGCATGCCGATCCTGTTCCTCGACGGCTCCGGCCTCACGCAGCAGGATATCCACTGGTTCGCCCTCTACGCCTACGTCCTCGGCCAGATGGACACCTCGGCGCACAGCCGCGAGGAGCTCGCCGTTCTGACGACGCGCTACCTCTACGATCTCGAGACGCGCCTGTCCCTGATCGACCGCTACGGCACCGACGAGTTCCGCCCCTGCCTGCGCGTGGGCTGGACCGCCGCGGACGAGGACCTCGAGAAAGGCTATGAGCTGATCTCCGAGATCCTCTACGACACGGACTTCTCCGACACCGAGACGCTCAGCGGCCTGATCTCCCAGGCCAAGGCCTCCCTCAAGAGCAGCATCAACGGCGCGCCCTACAACGCGATGCTCTACCGCGCCATGGGCGCCGGCTCGCCGCTCTACCGCTATTACAGCTACTTCAACGGCATCGAGTACTACGCCTTCCTGGACGAGACCGAGCAGCAGATGGAGAGCTATCCCGGCATCGCCGTGAAGCGGCTCGAGCGCATCCGCGACTACTTCCGCAACCGCACGAACGCCGCCGCGGTCTACGCCGGCAGCGCGGAGGGCGCCGCGGTCAACGCTCCGCTCGCGAAGGGCTTCATGGCCTCTCTGGACGCGAAGCCGATCGAGGCCGTGAGCTATGAATTCGAGCCCGTCAAGAGCTCCGAGGCGCTGATCGTCGACAGCTCGGTGCAGTACAACGGCATCGTCGCGAATTACGCCGCCCTCGGCCTCGACGGCTACGCCGGCGAGCTCGACGCGGTCTCCTCGCTCATCGGCGACGCCTATCTCTATCCGCAGCTGCGCGACCAGTACGGCGCCTACGGCGTGTTCAACGGCTTCATGACCGACGCCGGCGCGTACCTGGTGTCCTACCGCGACCCCAACGTCGCCGAGACCTTCTCGGTATACGAGGCGCTGCCGGAATTCCTCCGCGGCCTTGAAACGGACCAGGAGGAGCTCGACGGCTATATCCTCTCGGCCTACGCCTACTACGCCAAGCCCGAGGGCGAGCTCTCCGGAGCCGTTTCCGCGGCCCTCTCCACGCTCACCGGCGAACCGCTGGACGTCAAGCTGGAGTACATGCGCGATCTCAAGACCCTCACGCCCGAGAAGCTCCACGGCTACGCCTCCGCCTTTGAGGCGCTGGTGAACGACGGCCTGCGCTTCACCGCGGGCGGCGCGGGCGCCATCAACGCCAACGCCGAGCTCTACGACGAGATCTATAACCCCTTCGGCTCGGCGGACAAGAGCCAGATCGTCTTTGAGGACCTGCCCGAGGACAGCGAGTATTACGACGCCGTGCGCCTGATGTTCGAGGAAGGCCTGATGCTCCCCGCGGAGGAGAGCGTCTTCGATCTCGAAAGCGACGCGCTCGTCGGCGATATGGCCTACGCGCTCTACGTGCTGGGCTTCGGCGAGACCCCGCCGACCGTGGACGGCGCGCGCGGCGATCTCGGCGATTACGGGATCATGTCCTCCCTCGGCGAGAACGACGAGCCCCTGAGCGGCAACGCCGCGGAGGACGCCTTCGCCTCCTTCAGCAAGGCCGTCGGCGCGCCCTATCAGCGCAGCGGCTCCGCGACGGACGACGCGCTCAGCCGCGCCGAGTTCGCGCAGATCTTCGTGCAGTACCTCCTCGACGAGGGCTTTTACGAGGACGACGGCGAATAAACGAAACAAAAAAAAGATCTCCCCGCCGGGGAGATCTTTTTTTATGAGAATTCCGTGATATCGAGAAAGAGGACGCCCTTCCCGGCGTGCTCGATCTCGGCCGTCTCCGGCTTCATGTCCGCGTCGAAGAGCACGGTCACGGCGATATCGTCCTCCGGCACGAGGCGCACGGCGCAGTTGCCGTCCTCCTTCCACGCAGAATCCAGCGCCCCGCCGCGGAGCGAGCGCAGCAGCAGCGGCAGCGCCCCCATGGGCGAGAGGGACGTTCCGCCGTCGTCGCCCGTGTCGACCGAGACGCTGTCATAGACCAGCTGCGTTCCGTCCGCGCTCATGCGCGCCCGCACGCCGCGGATCAGCTCCGGCTCGAGCACCTCCACGCTGCAGCCCTCCGCGTCCTCCGTACAGCGCAGCGTGAAGCTGCAGCTGCGCTCGTCGTACTCGGCGCGCACCGCGGCCGTCACCTGCAGATCGCTGCGCGCGCGCAGCTCGTCGGAAAAGGCCCGGAAGCGCGCCTCGTTCTTGTTCGCGCAGCCGCCGAGCAGCAGCGCCGCGATCACCGCCAGCAGGACCGGCGTTTTTTTCATGTCCATCCCTCCCGCCTGTTCTCTGCTTTCAAGGATATGCGCCGCCGCGGCGAAAAAGCACTTGCCATCGGGCGCAAACTGTGATACATTAGCCTTTGTCAAAAGCAAAGACGCGGGAAAATAGCGGAAACGAACGCAACAGAGAGCCGTGGTCACGGGCTGAAAGCCACGGCAGGCAGTTTCCTCCGCTTGGTTCGCCCGCCGAGCTCCGGCCAATCCCCGGCGCAAGAGGCGCGTTATGCCTCAAAGAGCGCGGCTGTTTTCAAACGGCCGAATCACGGGTGGTACCGCGGAAGTCCTGCTTTCGTCCCTGACTGGGGGACGAAGGCTTATTTTTTTTCTCAAAGGGAGCAGAAAACATGAAAGAACTGATGCAGAGCCTGCGCGAGGCGGCGATCCGGGCGATCTCCGAGACCGCCGACATGGAAACGCTCGAGGCGCAGCGTGTCCGCTACCTCGGCAAAAAGGGCGAGCTCACGGCGATCCTGCGCCGGATGGGGTCCCTGAGCGCCGAGGAGCGCCCGGTCATGGGCCAGATGGCCAACCGCGTGCGCGCCGAGATCGAGACGGCCCTCGAGGAGCGCCGCGAAGAGCTGTCGAAAAAGCTCATGGAGCGCAAGCTCGAGACCGAGGCCGTGGACGTCACGCTGCCTGCAAAGCGGCAGCAGCTGGGCCACAAGCACCCGATGTACAATGTCCTTGACCAGATCAAGGACATCTTCATCGGCATGGGCTTCGAGATCGTCGAGGGGCCCGAGGTCGAGCTGGCGGACTACAATTTCACCAAGCTCAACATCGACGAGGCCCATCCCTCGCGCGAGTGGACCGACACCTTCTACTTCACGCCCGACAGCCGCATCCTCCTGCGCACGCAGACCTCGCCGATGCAGGTCCACGCGATGGAGACGCGCTCGCTGCCCATCCGCATCATCGCGCCCGGCCGCGTCTACCGCAAGGACGAGGTGGACGCCACGCACAGCCCGATGTTCCACCAGATCGAGGGAATGGTCGTGGACAAGGGCGTCACGATGGCGGACCTCAAGGCCACGCTGAACCTGGTCGTGGAAAAGATCTACGGCGAGGGCACGGTCACGCGCTTCCGCCCGCATCACTTCCCCTTCACCGAGCCGAGCTGCGAGCTCGACATCCGCTGCCACAAGTGCGGCGGCAAGGGCTGCC
>JBGUZD010000136.1:0-2433 GCA_045222695.1 Candidatus Limivicinus sp. | reverse complement strand
CGCAGACCGTGATCTCTTTGTCTGCGAAAGCCGCCGCGTCAGCGTAGATCCCCGCGATTTTCTGGCGTTTCATTTCTCACTCGTCCTTTCTTTGTGCCCCTCTGCCGGGGCACGCATATTTTTCAGGGCGCACAGGCGGCCCATGACACAGTATTATAACCATTCTTCGGATAGATTGCAAGCGCGAGCTGTCCGCGCGGGGACCATATCGAAGTCGTATGATAAAACCTTTGCCGGCCGTATGGCGCGGCGGGGCGCGCCTTGACAGCGAAAGGCCCGCGTGCTATGCTTTTTCCGTCTTGAATAGCGTGTTTTTATGCGTTCTCCGGAGCCAGGGGCCTAGTGCCCCCTTAAGGCGTCGGAGAATTCTTTTTGCCTGTAAAAACGGAGGGAGAACACATGGCGAAGTATATTTTTGTGACCGGCGGCGTGGTGTCCGGTCTGGGCAAGGGGATCACGGCGGCCTCGCTGGGACGGCTGCTCAAGTGCCGCGGGCTCAAGGTCGCGGCGCAGAAGCTCGACCCCTATATCAACGTCGATCCCGGGACGATGAGCCCCTATCAGCACGGCGAGGTCTATGTGACCGAGGACGGCAGCGAGACCGACCTCGACCTCGGGCACTACGAGCGCTTCATCGACGAGGACCTCAACCGCTTTTCCAACCTCACGACCGGCAAGGTCTACTGGAACGTGCTGAACAAGGAGCGCCGCGGGGAATACCTGGGCCAGACCGTGCAGGTCATCCCGCACATCACGCAGGAGATCAAGGACTTTATCTATTCGCTGGAGAAAAAGACCGGCGCGGACGTGATCATCACCGAGATCGGCGGCACGACCGGCGACATCGAGAGCCAGCCCTTCCTCGAGGCGGCGCGGCAGGTCGGGCTCGAGCAGGGGCGGGAGAACACGCTCTACATCCACGTGACGCTCGTGCCCTTCCTGCGCGGCAGCGACGAGCACAAGACCAAGCCCACGCAGCACTCGGTCAAGGAGCTGCAGGGCATGGGCATCGCGCCGGACATCATCGTGCTGCGCTGCGACGAGCCGCTCGAGAGCGAGATCTTCCGCAAGATCGCGATGTTCTGCAACGTCAAGCCCGACTGCGTGATCGAAAACCGCACGCTGCCCATCCTCTACGAGGCGCCGCTGATGCTCGAGGAGGAGGATTTCTCGCTGATCGTCTGCCGCGAGCTGGGTCTGTGGACCCGCGCGCCGGAGCTGGACGAGTGGCGCGCGATGGTCGAGCGCATCCGCACGCTCTCCGGCACGGTCACGATCGGCCTGGTGGGCAAGTATGTGCAGCTGCACGACGCCTACCTCTCCGTGGCCGAGGCGCTGCACCACGCGGGCTACGCGCTCGGCACGAAGGTCGAGATCCGCTGGATCGACAGCGAGACCGTCACGGACGAGAACGTCGGCGAGCTCCTGGCGGGCTGCGGCGGGCTGATCGTGCCGGGCGGCTTCGGCGGCCGCGGCATCCCCGGCATGATCGCCGCGGCGCGCTACGCCCGGGAGAAGGACCTCCCCTATCTCGGGATCTGCCTGGGCATGCAGGTGGCCGTGATCGAGTTCGCGCGGAACGTCTGCGGCCTGCGCGGCGCAGATTCCGGCGAATTCGACCCGGATTCTCCCCACAAGGTCATTGACTTTTTGCCCGATCAAAGCGATACTGTTTCCAAGGGCGGCACGCTGCGCCTGGGCGCCTGGCCCTGCCGGATCGAGCTGGGCAGCCGCATGGCGGAGAGCTACGGCGCCGAGCTTATTTCCGAGCGCCACCGCCACCGCTACGAGTTCAACAACGACTACCGCGAAACGCTCTCCGGCGCGGGGCTGCGTCTATGCGGCCTGTCTCCGGACGGGCACATCGTCGAGGCCGTCGAGCTCACGGACAGGCGCTTCTTCGTCGGCGTGCAGTTCCACCCCGAATTCAAGAGCCGTCCCAACCGTCCGCATCCGCTGTTCGTCGGACTGGTGGAGGCGGCCATGAAAGGAAACACATAAAACATGCAGAAAGTTTTGATCCTGGACTTCGGCGGGCAGTACAACCAGCTGATCGCGCGCCGCGTGCGCGAGCAGAGGGTCTACTGCGAGGTGCATCCCCACGACATGCCCCTGGAGGAGATCCGCCGCTTCGACCCCATCGGCGTCATCTTCACCGGCGGACCGGGAAGCGTATATCTGCCGGACGCGCCGAAGGTCGACGCAGGCTTGTTCGAGCTGGGCGTGCCGATCCTGGGCATCTGCTACGGCTGCCAGCTGATGGCGCAGATGCTCGGCGGGCGTGTCACCGCCGCGCAGGACGATTCCGCGCGCGAGTACGGCAAGACGCCGACGGCGCTCGACGGCGGCTGCGCGCTCTTTGCCGGCATCGGCGGCGAGAGCGTGACCTGGATGAGCCACGGCGACTACATGGCCGCGATCCCGCAGGGCTTC
>JBGUZD010000135.1:0-20528 GCA_045222695.1 Candidatus Limivicinus sp. | reverse complement strand
GAGATGGAGAGATTCGAACTCTCGAGGAGCTTTTGACCCCTACACGATTTCCAATCGTGCGCGCTCGACCAACTACGCGACATCTCCACGTATTTGCTCAAGAACATCCCTGTTCGATTGTCAGCTTGACTATTATAATTCACAAGCATGGCAAAGTCAAGGGATTTTTTGCCCGTTTTCGGGGATAATCCCGCCCTCCGCGGCAGAGAATAAAAACGAAAAAACATGCGGGAGGACCTGCCATGAAAATGACGAACGAGGAATACAAGCGCTATGCCGAGGCGCGCGCGCCGCGCTCGCAGACGCGGGGCGATCTTTTGCGCGCCTTTGTTTACGGCGGGGCGATCTGCTGCCTCGGCCAGTTCTTTCTCGAGCTTTACGGCTCCTTCGGCCTGGACGCCGAGACGGCGGGGACGGCCTGTTCGATCACGATGATCTTCTTCGGCGCGGCGCTGACGGCGGTGGGCGTTTACGACGACATCGCCAAACGCGCCGGGGCGGGTACGCTCGTGCCGATCACGGGTTTCGCCAACTCCGTGGCCGCGCCCGCGCTGGAATTCAAGACCGAGGGCTTCATCACCGGCACGGCGGCGAAGATGTTCGTCATCGCCGGCCCGGTCATCGTCTACGGCGCGAGCGCGGGCGTGGTCTACGGGCTGATCCTGCTGCTGTTCCGGGCAGTCTGAGGGAGGTGTGAGCATGAGCGGGAAAAAGGAAAAGAAAAAGCAGAAGCAGAAGAAAACGCCGGTCATGACCGGCGGCGACTTCCGCGCCGTCGAGCGCAGCGCCGCCGAAAACGCGCGGGAGGAGCGGACATCCGCCCCCGACGGCGTGAGCGGATACTGGGAGTAACGGCGAAAGAAGCGGGCGGCCTTCGGGCCGCCCGCTTAACTTATGTATTCTCGTCCCCGTACATCTCGGAGATCGTCGAGCGGACGCTGCGCACAAAGCTGCGCAGCACGTGCTCGCTCTGGCGCTTCGCGCTGATGACCAGTCCCAGCGAACGGAAGCCCGGCGGATCGAGCGGCAGCGCCTTCACCTCCGTGCTGACGCCCTGCAGGATCAGCCGCGACAGGATCGTCAGCCCCAGCCCGTGCTCGACCATCGAGATCAGCGCCGTGTCGTCCATGTTGGTATAGCGCGTGCGCGGCGTCACCGGCGGCTGCGCCGCGGCGAAGAGCGGATCGATGTCCATGTCGAAGCCCAGCGAAGGCATCAGGAATTCACGCTCGGAAAAGCCCTCGATGGGGAAGGCCTCGCCCGCGAAGGGATCGTCCGGCGGCAGGACGGCCAGCAGCTCGTCCACGTGCAGCGGATACAGGGTCAGCCCCTTGAGCAGCCGCGGATGGCAGCTGACGAAGGCGCAGTCGAGCTCTTCGTTCTTCACGCTCTGGTACATCTGGGCGATGCTGCCCACCGAGATCGAGGCGTCGATGCCGCGGTTTTCGCGCAGGAATTCCGACAGGATCGCCGGCAGCCACTGCCGCGAGATGCTGGCGTAGGCGCCGATGCGGATGGCGCTGCGGTCCTCCTCGCGCTGGCGCTCCACGCCCCGTTCCAGCTCCTCGGCCGCGGCGACGAAGGCGCGCATGGGCTCGAGCAGGCTCTGCCCCGCGTCGGAGAGGCGCACGCCGTTCTTGCCGCGCACGAGCATGCGCAGCCCCAGCTCGTTTTCCACCGAATTCATCATCTGTGTCAGCCCCGCCTGGGTGTAGCCCAGCTGCGCCGCCGCCGCGGTCAGACTGCCCGTCTCCGCCGCCGCGAGCAGGGCTTTGATCTTTTTGCTTTCCATATGACCCGGATCCTTTTTTTGTATACAAGCGCATATCCATAAGGACTTGTTATATATTTATAATAATATACAGGTATGAAAAAAGCAAGGCCGATGTTATAATTTATTCACAATTAGGGTTCAGCCGATACGAACACAGCCGCCTGACAAGATGACTGGGTTCGTATTGCTCAACTCATGTAAGCAGTTCCACAACAATATAAGGAAGAGAGGGTAAACTATGGAAAATCAACGTGGTTCATGGGGCAGCAACATAGGCTTCCTGCTTGCTGCTGTCGGCTCCGCGGTCGGTCTCGGCAACATCTGGGGCTTCCCCTTTAAGATGGGCAAGTCCGGCGGCTTCACGTTCCTGCTGGTGTATCTGTTCCTGGCGATCTTCGTCGGCCTGATCATCATGTGCGCCGAGCTGGCGCTCGGCCGCAAGACCAGAAAGGCTCCTATCGCCGCCTACCAGGCTGTTTCGAAGAAGTTCAAGTGGCTCGGCTGGCTCGCGGTGCTCTCGCCGTTCCTGATCATGACCTTCTACTCGGTCCTGGGCGGCTACTGCATCTACTACATCATCATCAACCTGATCGGTATCTTCGGCGGCATGCCGGAGGGCATGTCGTCCTTCGTCAACATGATCACCAGCATCCCGATCTCCATCGGCATCCTGCTTGCCTTCATGGTGATCTGCTTCTTCATCGTCGCCGGCGGCGTCGACTCCGGCATCGAGAAGTTCAACAAGATCGGCATGCCGGCCCTGTTCGTGATGCTCGTCATCATCATCATCCGGTCTCTGACGCTCCCCAACGCCGTCGAGGGCCTGAAGTTCATGTTCGTCCCCGGCTATGCGGTCAAGGGCGGCTTCATTGAAAGCGCGCCGAACCTTGTCGCCGTTCTCGGCACCGCCGGCGGCCAGATGTTCTTCTCCCTGTCCCTGGCCATGGGCGCCATGATCACCTACGGCTCCTACCTCGGCAAGGAAGAGAACCTCGTCAAGAACTCCGGCATCATCGTCTTCGCCGATACGCTCGTCGCGCTGCTCGCCGGCGTCGCGGTCATCCCCGCGGCCGTCGCCAACGGCATCAACAACGGCATCCCCGTGAACGAGATCTCCCTCGGCGGCCCGAAGCTCCTGTTCGTCACGCTGCAGGACGTGTTCCACAACATGGGCGCTCTCGGCGGCGTGTTCGGCGTGATCTTCTACATCCTGGTCCTGATCGCGGCCATCTCCTCCGCCATCTCCCTGATGGAGGTGCTCTCGGCTCACTTCATCGACAAGGCGGCCGAGCAGGGCAAGACCGTCAGCCGCAAGAAGGTCGTTATGATCGTCTCCGTCGTCATCACCGCGATCGCGCTGCTCGTCGCGGCCGACGGTCTCGGCTCCAACGGCTTCTCCCCGGCGGAGATCTTCGGCTCGGCCAAGGTGCTTGACTGGAACGACTGCTGGCTCGACTTCTTCGACTGCTGGTCCGAAGGCATCATGATGCCGCTCGGCGCCATGCTCATGGCCGTCATGATCGGCTGGGAGATCGGCCCGCAGCTCACGCTCGACGAGGTCGCGCACGGCGATCCCTCCGAGACCTTCAAGAAGTTCTTCACCTTCTGCATCAAGTTCATCGTCCCCGTCGTCATGGCCTTCGTTCTCGCCGGCCAGATGATCGGCTTCTTCGGCGGCCACGACGTGCTGTTCTACATCGTCTCCGCGGTGATCCTCGCCGTGTTCTGGGTCTTCGCCGCGATGGGCAAAAAGAAAGCGTAAGCGCGTTCAAACCGAACTTATCTTTCACTCCTATACAAGCAAAACAAGAGACTTCCGTTCGGAAGTCTCTTGTTTTTTTTCTCTTGCGTCCGGCTCCGGCTCAAGGACGAAAAAGCGCCGGGAGAAATACTGCAAAAACTTGAAGTTCAGGACGAAATGCAGTATGATAAATAAAAACGCGAAAGAGCGACTTGCAGGAAAAAACATATTGCACGACAAGGTGACAGAGCGTATAATATCGTCGGAAAAATAACGAGATTTTTGGCGGAGGAAACGCGGTCTTGGAAAGGGTCCTGATACACATACACGGCATCGTCCAGGGCGTGGGCTTCCGCCCCTTCATTCATAAACAGGTGCTGCACTACGCGCTGCGCGGCACGATCAAAAACACCTCCTCCGGCGTCGAGCTGGAGCTGGAGGGCGAGCGCGAAGAGCTCGAGCGCTTCATCGCGGACCTGCCGGAAAAAGCCCCGAAGCTCGCCGTGATCGAGCGGATCGAGACCGACTTTTCTCCCGAGCTCAAGGGCTTTCGGGATTTTCGGATTTTATCGAGCAAAACCGAGGCGCAGCGCAACACGCTCATTTCGCCGGACATCGGCATCTGCGAGGACTGCCTGCGGGAACTGCGCGACCCGGCCGACCGCCGCTACCGCTATCCCTTCATCAACTGCACGAACTGCGGCCCGCGCTTCACGATCATCAAGGACGTGCCCTATGACCGGGCCAAGACCTCGATGAGCGCCTTCCCGATGTGCCCGGACTGCGACCGGGAATACCACGACATCGAAAACCGCCGCTATCACGCCCAGCCGGACTGCTGCCCGGTCTGCGGCCCGCATGTGTATTATCTCGACGCGGACGGAAAACGTGTGGAGGGCGACGCGGTCGAGCTGACGCGCGCGGCGCTCAAAGCGGGAAAGATCGTCGCGATCAAGGGCCTGGGCGGCATGCACCTGGCCTGCCGCTGCGACGATCCGGAGATCGCAAAGACGCTGCGCCGGCGCAAGCAGCGCGACGAAAAGCCCTTCGCGATCATGTGCCGCGACGCCGCGGCCGCGAAAAAGATCTGCTTCGTCGGCGCGGAAGAGGAAAAGCTCTTGAATTCCTTCCGGCGGCCGATCGTGCTGCTGGAAAAGCGCGGCGAGATCCTCTCGCATCTGAGCGAGAACGGCTATGTGGGCGTGATGCTGCCCTATACGCCGCTGCATTATTTGGTGTTCGGGGACGATATCGACATGCTCGTGATGACGAGCGCGAACCTCTCCGACACGCCGATCATGTATCGGAACGCCGAGGCGCTCGAAAAGCTCTCCGGCATCGCGGACGGCTTTCTGCTGCACGACCGCGACATCCAGACCCGCTGCGACGACTCGCTGTGCTTCTGCCTCGGCGGAGGCGAGTATTTCCTGCGCCGCTCGCGCGGCTATGTGCCCTTCCCGGTCTCGACGCACGAGGACCTGGGCATGGCGCTCGCCTGCGGGGCCGAGCAGAAGGCCAGCTTCTGCCTGTCGAAAGGGAACTACGTCTTCCCCAGCCAGCACATCGGCGATCTGAAAAACATCGAGACCTACGACAACTACACCCGGCAGATCCGCCACTTTGAGCGGCTCTTCGACGTCAGGCCGACGGTCCTCGCCTGCGATCTGCATCCGGACTATCTCTCCACCTCCTACGCCGCCGAGCGCAGCGAGGAAGAGGGGATCCCCCTCGTACGCGTCCAGCACCACCACGCCCACATGGCCGCCTGCATGGCGGACAACGCCCTCCTGGGCGAAGTCATCGGCCTCGTCTGGGACGGTGTGGGCCAGGGCCTTGACGGCACGAGCTGGGGCGGCGAATGCCTGGTGGGCGGCTACCGGGACTTCCGCCGCGTTGGGAGCATCCGGGAGATCCCCCTCGTCGGCGGCGACGCCGTGACGAAGGACCCGACGCGCGTCGCCTGGGCGCTGCTGCGCGCCGCGGGCGAGAGCACGCACCGCTTCAAGGACGGTCCCGCGTGGGCCTTCATGCTGGAAAACGCCCTCAACTGCCCGCTCTCGAGCGGTATGGGCCGCCTCTTCGACGGCGTGTCCGCCATCCTCGGGATCAAGGAGACCTGCAGCTACGAGGGCCAGGGCGCCGTGCTGCTGGAGGCCGCAGCGGCCCGGGACGATGGCGCGTATCCCGTCGTCTTCGAGGAAAAGGACGGCGTCTTCCGTTTCGACTGGCGGGAGATGATCCGCCGGATCGTCAGGGAGCAGGCGGACGGAGAAGACCGCGGTGCGATCGCCGCGCGCTTCCACAACACGCTCGTCGCCATGGCCGTGCGCCAGTGCGTTCTGGCGCGCGAGGAAAGCGGTCTTGAGCGCGTCGTGCTCTCCGGCGGCAGCTTTCAGAATATGTATATCATGCGCCGTCTTCCGGCGGCGCTGGAAAAAGAGGGCTTCACGGTCTATCGTCACCGCCGGGTCTCGCCGAACGACGAGGGCCTGTCGCTGGGACAGATCATGATCGCGAAAGCAAGATTACAATAAGCCTTCCCCCCGGGGGAAGGTGTCGCGGCGAAGCCGTGACGGATGAGGGTTCATTGAAATGTGTCTTGCCATCCCGTTCCAACTTGTTGAAATAAACGGCAGCGTCGCCGTCGGCGAGGCGCTGGGCATGAAGCGCGAGATCCGCGTGGACTTCATCCCGGAGCCGAAGATCGGCGATTATGTGATCGTGCACGCGGGCTTCGCCATCGAACGCCTCGGCGAGACCCAGGCGCTGGAGGATCTCGAGGCATGGGAGGAGATGCGCGATGTCCTTTGACGCTCAGCGCGTCCTCGACGCGATCCGCGCCCTTGAGCTCGGCGAGATCCGGCTGATGGAGGTCTGCGGCACGCACACGATGGCCATCGCCAAAAGCGGGCTGCGCTCGATGCTCCCCGAAAACGTCAAGCTGCTCTCGGGGCCGGGCTGCCCGGTCTGCGTGACTCCGGGGGAGGTCATCGACGCGGTGCTGGAGCTGGCGATGCGCCCCGGCGTGATCATCACAACCTACGGCGACATGGTGCGCGTCCCCGGGAGCACCCCGGGCGACAATCTCGCCCGCCGCCGCGCGCTCGGCGCGAGGGTCGAGGTCGTCTACTCGCCCGTGGACGCCGTGACGATCGCACGGGAAAACCCCGACAAGGAGATCGTCTTCCTCGGCGTCGGCTTCGAGACCACCGCCCCCGGCACCGCCGCCGCGGTGCTGACGGCAAAAGAAAAGGGCGTGAAAAACTTCTCGCTCTTCTCCATGCTCAAGACCGTCGAGCCCGCGCTGCGCGCGCTGATCGCCTCCGAGGGCTTCAAGGTCCAGGGCTTCCTCTGCCCCGGCCACGTGGCCACGATCATCGGCGAAGAAGGCTTCGAATTTCTCCCGCGCGACTACGCGCTGCCCGCCGTCATCAGCGGCTTCGAGCCGGAGGATATCCTCTCGTCGGTGTATCTGCTCTGCAGGCAGCTCGCCGAGGGGAAAAGCCTCGTGCAGAACGAATACCGCCGCGCCGTCGCGCCGCAGGGCAATCCGCTGGCGCGCGCGATGATGGAAAAGTGCTTCGAAGCGCGCCGCGATCTCTGGCGCGGCCTCGGCGCGATCGAACAAAGCGGCCTCGCGCTGCGGGACGAGCTGGCGGAGTATGACGCGGAAAAGAAGTTCGGCGTCACGTACAAAGCCGCGGCCAAAACCACGGCCTGCCGCTGCGGCGAGGTCATCACCGGAAGACTCACGCCCGCGCAGTGCCCGCTTTTCGGCAGGCGCTGCACGCCGGAGGATCCGGTAGGCCCCTGCATGGTGTCCTCCGAGGGCGCCTGCGCGGCGCATTACAAGTATCGGGCGGTATAAATGCCTTTCCCTTGAGGGGAAGGTGCCGAGCGCGAGCGAGGCGGATGAGGTGGAGAAAAGCAATGGCCAAACGGAGGACACCTCATCAGTCAGCCTGAGAGGCTGACAGCTTCCCCTCAAGGGGAAGCCCAAGAGGAAGGTTTATTTGAAATGGACGAGATCATCACGCTCGACTACGGCAGCGGGGGAAAAAAGACCTCGCGGCTGATCGAAAATATGCTGCTTCCCGCCTTTTCCAACGCGGCGCTCGAGGCGCTGGGCGACGGCGCGATCCTTTCCGGCGCGGAAAAGCTCGTCTTTTCCACCGACAGCTTCGTCGTCTCCCCGCTCTTCTTCCCGGGCGGCGACGTCGGCAAGCTCGCGGTCTGCGGTACGGTCAACGACGTCGCGGTCTGCGGCGGCGTGCCGAAATATTTAAGCTGCGCCTTCGTGATCGAAGAAGGCTTTGAAACGGAAAAGCTCGCGCGCATCGTCGATTCGATGGCCCGTGCGGCGAAGGCCGCCGGCGTCGAGATCGTCACCGGCGACACCAAGGTCGTCGAGCGCGGCCGCGGCGACGGCGTGTATATCAACACCGCCGGCATCGGCTTTTTGAAATATCCCGGTCTCTCGCCGCGGAAGCTTCAGGCGGGCGACGCGGTGATCGTCTCCGGCACGGTGGGCGACCACGGCACGGCCGTGATGCTCGCGCGAAGCGGCATGATGCAGGGGGAGCTCCGCTCCGACTGCGCGGCCCTGAACGGCCTGTGCGAGGCGATCCTCTCCTCCGGCGCGGCGGTGCGCGTGCTGCGCGACCCCACGCGCGGCGGCGTCGCCACGACGCTGTGCGAATTCGTCGAGGGCTCGGCTCTTTCGATCGAGCTCGAGGAAGAAAAGATCCCCGTCCGGGACGGCGTGCGCGCGGCCTGCGAGATGCTGGGCCTCGATGCGCTGTACTGCGCCAACGAGGGCAAGCTCCTCTGCGTCGCGGCCGAAGAGGACTGCGGCAAGGTCCTCGACGCGATGCGCGCGACGGAGGAGGGAAAAAACGCCGCCGTCATCGGCCGCGTCACGGAGAGCTACCCCGGCAAGGTCGTGATGAAAACGGCCTTCGGCGGCAGCCGCATCCTGCAGAAGCTCGCGGGAGCGCAGCTTCCGAGAATTTGTTGATAATAGCCGCAAGGCATTTATCATAAATCTGTCGCAAAATTTTTTAATACGGGAAAACAGAGGTGAAACGAATGCAGGTGCAGGAGTACAAAAAGATCATGATCGACAAAGATCAGATCGTACCCGTTGCAGAGCGCATGAGGAAGAAGGAGATCTGGCTTACCATGATCCACGGCTTCGTCAACAAGGAGGGGCAGATGGAGATCTGCTACGACTACCAGGTGGAACCCGTCATCGAGTCCTACCATGTGGTCGGAGAAATGACCGTCCCCTCCATCGGCGAGATCTACGATGTCGCCGCCCAGTGGCCGGAGCGTGAGATCAACGAGCTCTTCGGCGTCACCTTCGAGGGACTGGACGTGTCCAAGCGTCTGTTCCTGCCGGAGGACATGCTGGAGACCCAGGGCAAGGGCCAGATCATGGTCACTCCCTTGAGCGAGCTGCGCCGGCTGAACAGAGAGGAGGCTGAGGAGACATGAGCTACATCCTTCCCATCGGACCTTATCATCCCGCGTTGGAGGAGCCGGTACACGCCAAGCTCTACACCGAGGGTGAGGTCATCAAGGACGCCGAGGTCTTCGTCGGCTACAACCACCGCGGCATCGAAAAGCTCGCGACCGAGCGCAACGCGATCCAGACCCTCGTGCTGGTCGAGCGTGTGTGCGGCATTTGCTCGCACTCCCACGCCTTTACCTACGCGATGGCCGTCGAGCAGATCAACCAGATCGAGGTCCCCAAGAGAGGCGCCTATCTCCGCGTCATCACCGCGGAGCTGGAGAGGCTGCACTCCCACTTCCTGTGGCTGGGCATCGCCTGCCACATCATCGGCCACGACAGCATGTTCATGCACATCTGGGACGAGCGCGAGCTGGTCATGGATCTGCTGGAGAAGCTGTCCGGCAACCGCGTGAACTACGCCATGGTCACGATCGGCGGCGCGCGCCGCGACGTCGACGACGATCTGCGCCGTGAGATCCTGGACGCCTGCGACAAGCTCAAGGCGCCGCTGGACCGCATCGTGGAGATCGCGCTGACCGACAAGACCATCGCGATGCGCACCAAGGGCGTCGGCGTGCTGACGAGAGAGGACGCGGTCCGTCTCGGCGCGCTCGGCCCGCACGCGAGAGCCTCGGGCGTCAACATCGACGTCCGCAAGGACTCGCCCTATTCCTGCTATGAAGACTTCGACTTCGACGTCCCCGTCGTGGACAGCGGCGACGTGTTCGCCCGCGTGGTCGTGCGTGCCCTCGAATGCTACGAGAGCATCAAGATCCTGCGTCAGGCGCTCGAGAATCTGCCCGAGGGCCCGATCAATCTCGGCACGAAGCTGCCGAAGATCAAGGAAGGCATGGCCGTCACCCGCCACGAGGCGCCGCGCGGTCAGCTGACCTACATGGTGGTCGGCGACAACGCGCTCACCAACTACCGCGTGATCGCGCACGTCCCCTCGTACAAGAACACGCCCACCGTGCCGCACATGCTGCGCGGCAACACGGTGGCCGACGCGGGATTGATCATCGCGAGCATCGACCCCTGCTTCAGCTGTCTCGACAGGTAAGATGCACGAACTGGCGCTTACCGAAGGGATCATCAACATCATCAACTCCCAGCAGGAGCAGGAGGGCTTTTCCAGAGTTCTGGAGATCCGCCTGCGCGTGGGCGAATACTCCGGCGTCGTGCCGGACTGTATCCGCGAATTCTTCCCCATCGCCGCCAAGGGCACCGCGGCGGAAAAGGCCGAGCTGGTCATCGAGCCGGTCAGAGCCTCTTTCCGCTGCCTGGACTGCGGCTACGAAGGGGAGATCGAGCGCAAAAGCGCCTGCTGCCCTGTGTGCGGCAGCACGGCCGTGCGCCTCACCGCCGGGAGAGAATTCTTTGTTGAAAGTTTGAAAGTTGAGTAAGTAAACATAGGAAGGAGAGGATTTCTCTTGCAAAAAACCCGCTTCCCCGCAGTACTGAGCACCTTTGTCCTCTGCTTTGCTTTCTGGGTGCTCCTGACATGGAGCTTTGAGATCCAGGAGCTGGCGGCGGGCGCGGTGGTCAGCCTTGCGGCGGCCCTGTTTGCGTCGCGCTTCTTCATTCAGGAGAAAGCGTTCCGCCTCGTCCATCCGCGCCGCTTCTTCAGCCTGCTCGTCTATGTGTTCGTCTTCCTCGGAGAACTGCTCAAGGCGAACCTTGACGTGGCAAGACGCTGCTTCGGCGGCTGCAAGGACGTCAACCCCGGCATCGTAAAGGTCCCGGTGGACCTGCCCGACGGCTACGCCGAGGCGATGCTGGCCAATTCCATCACCCTCACGCCCGGCACCATCACGCTGGACATCGCCGAGGAGGACGGAAAGGATTACTACTACATCCACTGGATCGACGTCGCCGAGACCGACCGGGTCAAGGCCGGCGAGATCATCAAGGGCAGGATGGAGAAATGGATCGGGAGGATTTGGAAATGAGTGATATTCTGATTTTCTCCGTGGCCTTCGCCTGCCTGGCCTTCATCAACCTGTACAGGCTCGTCAAGGGCCCCACGGCCGCCGACCGCATGGTCGCCGGCGACGCGGCGGACACGCTGATCTGCTGCGCGATGATCCTCTTCTCGATCTTCTCCGGAAGAGGCATCTATCTTGACATTGCGATCGTCGGCGCGCTGCTCGGCATCATCGACACGCTGCTGGTCGGCCGCTATCTCGAAGGAAGGGGGTGGAACGATGGCGCTGCGGATCGTCATTGACGTTTTGATCGGCATCGGCCTGGTTTTCGCCCTTGCCGGAACGAAGGGCATCCTCAAAATGCCCGACACCTTCTGCCGCATGCAGGCGTCCACCTGCATCAACACGATGGGCGTGATTGGCGTGGCCCTCGGCGCGCTGCTCTATGCGATCTTCATCATGGGCAGCACCTCCGCCGCGATCAAGATCGCGGTGATCGCCCTGCTGATCATCACCATCAACCCCATCGGCTCGCACGCGATCGCCAAGGGCGCCTACCGCGCCGGCATCCGCCCCGACAAGCCGATGGAGATCGACGACCTGGGGAGGGATCTGGAAAATGAGTAATATCATGGTCATTCTCGACATCTTCGTCGTCACCGGACTGTGCGTTTCCGCGATCCTGGCCTGCCACCTCGACAATCTGCTTTCGGCGGTCATCGCGCTGAGCGTGACCGGCATCTTCGCGGCCGCGGCCTTCCTGATCATGCACGCGCCCGACGTCGCGATCTCCGAAGCGGCCGTCGGCGCGGCGCTCAGCCCGCTGATCTTCATCGTCACCCTGAAAAAGATCAAAGGCAAAGGAGGGGACGAGTCATGAAGAAGTTCCTTACCTTCGTCTGCATCGGCGTGCTGCTTGTCGCGATGCTCGCCGGAGCGCTGGGCATGGCGAAAATGCCCCGCACCTACAACGGACAGGACGCTGCCGTCAGCGTCTATGATCTCCAGCAGAACCCGGAGAGCTACAACGACTCCGTCGCCGACGGCGCCGCCGCCGCGATCGTGCAGCAGAACCTCTCCGAGACCCACTCGGTCAACGACGTGACCTCGATCGTCTTCGACTTCCGTGGCTATGATACCATGGGCGAGGCCTTCATCCTGATCACGGCGGTCGCCGGCTCCGCGGTCATCCTCTTTACAAAAAAGGCAAAGGAGGAGAACAAAGATGGAGAATAAGCCCCGCTTCAAGAACGTGATCCTGCGCTGCGGCGCGGACAAGATCCTTCCCATGGCGATCGTCTACATGTTCTACATCATCCTCCACGGCCACCTGAGCCCCGGCGGCGGCTTCCAGGGCGGCGTGCTGATGGTCGGCATCGTGACGCTTCTCTACTTCGGCCACGGCTTTGACACCACCTGCAAGGCGATCCACCCGAACTTCCTCCACGGCGCGGAGGGCTTCATGTCCATCCTCTACGTCGCGGCGGCCATGCTCGGCATCGCCTACCTCGGCAATTTCTGCCAGAACGTATTTTCCAACATCGGCAACATCGGCGAGCTCTTCAGCTCCGGCACGATCTTCATCATGGACACGATCGTCGGCCTGAAGGTCCTTACGGGCGTCGGTGTGCTGGCGATCACGATGCTCGGCCTGCTGATGGCCAAGGGCACCGGCGAGAAAGAATGAGGTGGAAGAGATATGATTACGTATAACTATATCGCCGCTTTCTTCCTCATCGTTCTCGGCTTCTACACGATCGTCACCAAGTACAACCTGGTCAAGACCGTCATCGGCCTCGGCATCGCGGACTACGGCGTGAACCTGCTGATCATCACGGTGGGCTTCAACCCCGGCGGCACCGCGCCGATCTTCACGATGGGCGAGCTGACCAAGGCCAGCTACTTCGTCGATCCCATCCCCCAGGCGCTCACGCTGACGAGCATCGTCATCGGCGCCTGCGTCACGGCCATGTCCCTCTCGCTGGTGGTTAAGCTGCAGGAGGAATACGGCACGATCGACACCAGAGAGATAAGGAGGCTGAGAGGATGAGTTTCCTGAGTTATCAACACTTCCCGATCTACTCGGTGATGGCGCTGTTCCTCGGCGCGTTCCTGATCGTTCTCTTCGGCAGGAGCAAGTTCCTGCGCAACCTCATCGCCTTCCTCGCCACCGCGATCGCCCTCGGCTGCATGATCATGCTCATCAAGCCCGTCATGCTCGAGCACGAGATCATCTGCTACTGGATGGGCAACCGCGCGATGGCCGGCGGCTACGCCATGGGCATCGCGATGGAGGTCGATCAGGTCAGCCTCTTCTTCGGGCTGCTGATCTCCACGGCGGTCTTCGTCGCCTGCGTGTACTCGCTGCAGTACATGGAGCATGACGACAACAAGCCGCAGTACTACACCCTGTTCCTGATGCTCGCCGGCGGCGTTATGGGCCTCGTGCTCTCGGGAGACCTCTTCAACATGTTCATCATGGTCGAGATCCTCACCTTTGCCGCCGTCGCGCTCACCGCGTTCCGCAACAAGGCCTTCGGCGCGCTCGAGGCCGCGTTCAAATACCTGGTCGTCGGCTGCATGGGCTCGACCTGCATCCTGGCCGGCACGATCATGCTCTACGCCCAGGCCCACACGCTGAACTTCGCGCAGCTGTCCAGCATCATCTCCGGCGACATCAACCCCACCACGCTCGTCGCCTTCGCGCTGCTCTACATCGGCTTCTCCACGAAAGCCTTCATCGTCCCGTTCCACCCCCTGGCCGCCGACGCGCACGGCGCGGCCCCGGCCTCCATCTCGGTGCTGATCTCGGGCGTTCTGACCAAGAGCGGCGTCTACGCCATCCTCCGTCTGACCTACTTCCTGTTCCAGACGATGCAGCTCGGCTCGATCCAGTTCATGCTGGTCTTCGTCGGCTCGGTCAGTATGTTCGTCTGCGTCACGATGGCCCTTGCCCAGCATGACTTCAAGCGTCTGCTGGCCTTCCACTCGATCTCCCAGATCGGCTATGTGCTCACCGCGATCGGCCTCGGCACCGGCCTCGGCCTCTCCGCCGGCCTCTACCACGCGATGAACCACACCATGTTCAAGGGCCTGCTCTTCCTTGCGGCCGGCGCGGTCCACTTCCGCACCGGCACCACGGATCTGCGCAAGCTCGGCGGCCTGGGCAAGAAGATGCCCTGGACCTGCGCCCTGTTCCTCATCGGCGCGGCCTCCATCAGCGGCATCCCGCCCTTCAACGGCTTCGCCTCCAAGTGGATGATCTACCAGGCGACCTACCAGAAGGCGGTCGAGAGCGGGAACATCGGCTTCCTGCTCGCGACGATCGTGGCGCTCATCACCTCGGTGCTCACGCTCGCCTCCTTCGTCAAGGTCACCCAGTCCGTCTTCTTCGGACAGATCCGTCCGGAGCATGAGGACGTCAAGGAAGTGCCCGCTGGCATGATCATCGGCATGAGCCTCTTTGCCCTGATCTGCGTCGTCACCGGCCTCTTCCCGCGCCTGGTCACCGACTTCCTCACCGGCCCGGCCGCGAACGCCGCGCTCAATCCCGCGAACTACATCAGCTCCATGCTCACCGGCGAACCCGTCTACAAGACCTACGAGGTCTTTGCCGGCGCGGGCGTGTGGTCGCCCGTCAACTGGCTGCTCCTGCTCATGATCGCGCTGCTCGGCGTCACGATCGTGGCGGTGCTCTCGAAGTACGACCAGGTCAGCGAGTCGAAGGAAGGAGAGCTTGTCGACAGCAAGTTCGCCCTCTTCTTCGGCGGCGAAAAGACCGAGTACTCCCAGGTCGGCGGCGAAGACCTGTTCTGGGGCTTCAAACAGAACTGGAGACACTATTTCTCGTTCATGCACGAGCTGCACAGCGGCGTGGTCAACGACTACGCGCTCTGGGCTGTCGTCGCGCTTGCACTGGCGATCGTGTTCCTCCAGATCGCGCTCTGATAGGAGGTGGGAAACATGTTTCAATGGATCACCGTTTTAGAGACCCTCGGCTACATCCTCATTTTCCCGGGCTTCCTGTTCTGCTTCCTTGTCGGTTTGTTCCTCTCCGGCGTCGACCGCAAGATCGTCGCCAGGATGCAGAAGCGCGTCGGCCCCCCGCTGCTCCAGCCCTTCTATGACTTCTTCAAGCTCTGCGGCAAGGAGACCATCGTCCCCGCCGCCGCGAACAAGGGCATGTTCCTCGCGGCCCCGCTGGTCGGCCTTGCCTCGCTGATCGTGCTGCAGCTGTTCATCCCGGTGTTCAACTTCACCGCCTTCAGCACGATGGCCGACGTGATTGTCATCCTCTACCTGCTGCTGATCCCGGCCCTGGCCATGATCGTCGGCGGCGCGGCCTCCGGCTCGCCCTATGCGGGCGTCGGCCTGAGCCGTGAGATGGTCACGGTCATCGCCTGCGAGCTGCCGCTCGTGCTGGTGCTGCTCTCGATCGCCAAGGTGGTCGGCAACGCCACGGGCGCCGGCCTTGTCCTCTCCGTGAGCGAGATCGTCAACTTCCAGCTTGCCAACGGCAGCCTGATCACCCACGTCAGCATGATCCCGGCGGCGATCGCCTTCCTGCTGATCATCCCGGGCGAGACCGGCAGCCATCCCTTCGACACGGCCGAGGCCGAGACCGAGATCTGCGAAGGCCTCCTCGCCGAGTACAGCGGCGGCCCGCTGGCGGTTTTCAAGCTCAGCCACTCCATCAAGGTGCTCACGCTCTCGAGCCTGTTCGTGGCGCTGTTCCTCGGCGGCATCGGCGGCGGCATCCAGAACCTCGTCGGCTCCTTCGGGCTCGACGCGGCGGCCGCGGGCATGATCGGCGGCCTCCTCGGCGCGCTCGTGCTGGTGCTGCTGTGCCTGGTGATCACCATCGTGTTCATCTCGCTGGTGCACGCCATCACCGCCAGACTCAAGGTCGAGCAGGTCTTCAAGTACTACTGGACCGTCGTCACGGGCCTCGCGCTGCTGAGCCTCGTGCTGGCCTGGTACGGATTCTAAAGGAGGGAGAGAGGAAATGTTCAAAAAGCTGATCAAGGAAAGCACGGAGAAATCCCCGTGGCTGTTCCACATCAACGCCGGCTCCTGCAACGGCTGCGACATCGAGCTCGTCTCCGTCCTCACCCCGCGCTTTGACGCCGAACGGCTCGGCTTCAAGCTGGTGGGCAGCCCGCGTCACGCCGACATCGTCGTCGTGACCGGCCCGGTCACCAAGCAGTCCCTGCCGCGCGTGCTGCGCGCCATCTCGCAGGTCCCCGAACCGCGCTGCATCGTCACGATGGGCTCCTGCCCGCAGTCCGGCAACGTCTTCAAGGAGAGCTGGTCCGTCTGCGGCCCGCTGAGCAAGTACGTCCACGTCGACGTAGACGTCGCCGGCTGCGCGCCGCGGCCTCAGGCGGTCATCGACGGTCTGGCGCTTGCGACCCAGATTCTCAAAGAAAAGAGGGGGCAGAAGTAATGGATCTTCCGTTTGTAAAAGAAGCCGTCAAAGGCCTGTTTTCCAAGACGAGCTGCGAAATGTACCCCTTCGTGCCCAGCGAGGCCGCGCCCCGCTATCGCGGCAGGATCGTCTTCCACCCCGAAAAGTGCATCAACTGCGGCATGTGCGAGCGCGTGTGCGCCGGCGGCGCGATCAAGACCGAGTCCGTCCCCGTCGAGGGCGGAGCGCAGATCACCCGCACCTTCAACCTCGGCTCCTGCACCTTCTGCAGCCACTGCGCCGATTTCTGCCATGAAAAGGCGATCGAGCTGACGGGCGACTACCACATGGTCGCCACCAAGGAGGAGGACCTGCTCGTCACCGGCACCTTCTTCAAGGCCGCGCCGAAGAAGCCCGCGCCCAAGCCCGCCGCCGCGCCCGCCGCGCCGGCCGCTGCCGCCGTGCCCGGGACGATCAAGCCGCGCGACGACGGCAAGCCCGTTCAGGTCCCGAGCAAGTGCGTCTACTGCACGCTCTGCGCCAAGAAGTGCCCCGCCGGGGCGCTGACGGTGGACCGTGCGGCCAAGACCTGGACCCTCGACGAGGAAGCCTGCGTCGGCTGCGGCACCTGCGCCGGCGCCTGCCCGAAGAAGGCCATCCTCATGCCCGGGGACGAGCCCTTCGTGCCCGCCGCGGAGGCCCCGAAGGCCGAAGCGCCCAAGGCAGAAGCGCCCAAGGCCGAGGCTGCTCCCGCCGCGCCGGTCCAGCCGCGCGACGACGGAAAGCCCGTCCAGGATCCGAGCAAGTGCGTCTACTGCACGCTCTGCGCCAAGAAGTGCCCCGCCGGGGCGCTGACGGTGGACCGTGCGGCCAAGACCTGGACGCTCGACGAGGATGCCTGCGTGGCCTGCGGCACCTGCGCCGGCGTCTGCCCGAAGGACGCCATCGTCATGTGAGGGCATCGGCAAACACAACAAGCAAAACAAGCAAGACAAGCAAAAAAAGAGCGCTTCCGGTTTTCCGGAAGCGCTCTTTAAGACTGCAGACAAATCCGCGCAGAGAGCTTCGACAAGCAAGGGGAGCCCCCTTTCTTCGTACGATAGAAGCAAAAACAGGAACTTTTCAGGAAGTTTCTGTTTTTGCCTCTCAAGCTGTCGACACTTTTCCGACAGCTTGACGAGCGCTTTCGGTTTCCGGAAGCGCTCTTTCCATTTTCCGTCATGGAAAAACGCATAAAGCTGTGTTATGATGGGAAAAAAGAGAAGGAGAGGACGCGCAAATGGAGTTCGTCAACGGACTGGAGCATCCGGCGGAGATCGGCGGGCTGTTCCGCGAATACACCGACATGCTCGTCGAGAACGACCCGAAGTTCGGCTACTATCTCGAGCTGCAGGACTACGACGAGGAGCTGCGGCATCTCGAGGGCAAATACGGCCCGCCGCGCGGCGCGCTGATCCTCGCCGTCGAAAAGGGCGAGGCCGCGGGCTGCATCGCGCTCAAGGAAATGGACGCGGCGCGCTGCGAGCTCAAACGCCTGTACGTCCGCCCCGCTTTCCGCGGCCGCGGCCTGGGCAGAACGCTCACGGACATGATCATCGCGCGCGCCCGCGAGGCGGGCTACCGGGAGATGCTGCTCGACACGCTGCCCTTCCTGCAGAGCGCGCAGCGGATCTACCGCGCCGCCGGCTTCCGGGAGATCGAAAAATACAACGACAGCCCCATGGACGACGCGACGTATATGAAGCTCGAGCTGTAAGGAAATATTGACGAAATCAACGCTTTGTGTTAAGATACATGCTAATTTGTTTCCAGAAGGAGATGGAGATCCGCATTATGGACGATGGCAGTCGATTGCCATGGATCATTGCAATCATACTTTTATTCTGCGCCATGTATTTCGCCGTCACCGAGACGGCCATGGCCTCCGCGTCGCGCACGAAGATCAAAACGGCGGCCGAACGCGGCGATACGCGGGCGAAGGACGCGCTGTTCCTGCTCGATAACTTCGACCGCGCGATCACCACGATCCTGATCGGTACGAACATCGTACATATCGCCGTCGCCTCGATCGTGACCGTGGCAGTCACGCGGCGCTGGGGATTGAGCTTCGTTACCCTCAGCACGATCGTCACCACGATCGTCGTGTTCTTCCTCGGCGAGATGCTGCCGAAGAGCCTGGGCAAGAAGTACAGCGAAAAGCTGCTGCTCTCCTGCGCGGGCGCGATGCGCGTGCTGATGAAGCTTTTCGCGCCGCTCTCGGCGCTGCTGACGGCGATCGGCCGCGGCGCGGCGAAGCTCTCCAAGGGAGATCCGGAGATCACGGTCACCGAGGACGAGCTGTACGATATCATCGAGGACATGACCGAGGAAGGCAGCCTTGACGAAGAGCAGGGCGAGCTGATCTCCTCGGCGCTGCAGTTCGGCGACGTCACGGTCGAGAGCATCCTCACCCCGCGTGTGGACGTCACGGCCATCGACGTCGACGATACGCTTGCGGAGATCCTCGAGCAGGTGCGCAATCAGAACCACAGCCGCCTGCCCGTCTACGAGGGCACGATCGACAACATCATCGGCATCCTGCAGATCCGCACCTTCATCAAGGCCTATCTGCACCTGGGCGAGCGCACCGAGCTCCGCCCGCTGCTGGACGAGCCCTTCTTCATCCACCAGAGCACGAACATCGACGAGCTGCTGCCCATCATGTCCCGCGGCAAGAAGAGCATGGCCGTCGTCACCGACAACTACGGCGGCACGGTCGGCATCGTCACGATCGAGGACATCCTCGAGGAGCTCGTCGGCGAGATCTGGGACGAGGACGACGTGGTCGAAGAGCCGATCGCCGAGCTCGGCGACGGCGTCCTGCGCGTGGACGCGGAGGAGACCGTCAGCGACGTGTTCGAGCACCTGGGCTTCGAAGACCCCGAGGAGGACGAGGAGCTGATCAACACGCAGATGGGCGAGTGGGCCTATGAGCAGTTCACGGCCATTCCCCGCGTGGGCGAGAGCTTTTCCTACCACGGCGTATCCGTCATGGTCGACGAGATGGAGCATAACCGCATCCTGAAGCTGAAGGTCGAGCTCCTTCCGGAGAAAGAGGAAGGGGGCGAGGACGCATGACGACGATCCTTTCGGTCGCGGCGGGCATCCTCGTGTGCCTGTGCCTGTCCGCCTTCTGCTCGTCGGCGGAGATGTCCTATTCCTCGTGCAACACCGTGCGCCTGGAGAATTTGCGCGACGACGGCTCGAAACGCGCCGGGGCGGCGGTGAAGATCACCGAGCGCTTCGACGACGCGCTCTCGGCCATCCTCATCGGCAACAACCTGGCCAATATCGCGGCCTCCGCGCTCGGCTCCGTGCTCGTCATCCTGCTGCTGGGCAGCGACGAGTACGCCTGGGCCGCCACCGTGATCCTCACGGTGCTGGTCATCATCTTCGGCGAGACCATCCCGAAGATCACGGCCAAGAAGGCCGCCAATACGCTCGCGCTGCGCTACGCCTACGCCGTGCGCGGCATGATGATCGTCCTCAAGCCCGTCGTCTGGCTGGTCGTGGGCCTTGTCCACCTGATCACCGGCGGCGAGAAGAAAGAGGAGGAGACCGACGGCGAGGAAGCCGTCGAGGAGCTGCAGTCCATCATCGAGACCGCCGAGGACGAGGCCGTCATCGACGAGGACCAGTCCGAGCTGCTGCAGGCCGCCATCGACTTTTCCGAGATCTCCGCCATGGAGGTCATGACCGCGCGCGTGGACGTCTGGGCGATCGACATCGAGGACGACTGGAACGAGATCGTCGCCGCCGTCGAGGAAGCGCCCTTCTCGCGCCTGCCCGTCTACGAGGGCAGCATCGACAACGTCATCGGCGTGCTGTATCTCAACCACTTCCTCAAGGCGCTGACCGAGGAGGGCAAACGCACCGATATCCGCAGACTGCTGATGCAGCCCTGCTACGTCTACAAGACCATGAAGCTGCCCGCCGTGCTGAATCTGCTGCGCAAGGCCAAGCAGCATCTGGCCATCGTCACGGACGAATACGGCGGCACGCTCGGCGTCATCTCGATGGAGGACGTGCTCGAGCAGATTGTCGGCGACATCTGGGACGACACGGACGTGATCGAGCAGGAGGTCGTGGAGCGCGCCGAGGGCGAGTATGAGCTTGACGGCGACATG
>JBGUZD010000134.1:0-2986 GCA_045222695.1 Candidatus Limivicinus sp. | reverse complement strand
AAGAAGATATAGGTCACGGTGGCATAGGCGCAGGTGGCCGTCATATGGCCTTCCTCGCCGAAGCCGGGAAAGCGGAGGAACATCAGCACCGCCGAAAGAGAGAGCGGCAGCGCCGCGTACAGGATCCAGGGGCGGTAGCGCCCGTAGCGCGACGGTCTCACGGTGTCGCAGATGCGGCCCATGATCGGGTCGTTGATGCCGTCCCAGATGCGCGCCGCGATGAACATCAGCATGATGAACAGCGGGCTGAGATGGAAGATATCGGTGTAGAATTTCTGCAGCAGCGTCGTGACAAGGCTGAATACCAGGCAGCCGGCCGCATCGATCATCGCGTAGCCGACGTAGTCCTTCGTTTTCAAGCCGCTGGTGCGCGCGATATAGCTCTCGTTCATGTCTCGTTCTTCCTTTACCAGTCGTTTTCCTCGTAAATGCGCCGCAGGCGCTCGATCTCCGCCTCCGGCAGCGGGGGCTGGAGAGGATTGTTGCCCGTGCGGTAGCAGGCTTCAAAGTAGGGGATGGGCGTCACGTCCCGGATCTCGGGCCGGATGTCCACGCGCGCGAAAAGCCCGTTGTCCAGCTCGAAGATCGCGTGATCGCGGTACCAGCCGACGTAGGAAACGATCTTCGGCTTGCGGTAGGGCTTTTGGCTAAGCGCGTACAGCTCCGGCGTGTCGGCAACGAAGACGGCGTCCGCAGAGGCTTTCTCCGCCTCGGCGAAGGCGATCTTAACGGCCTCGTCCCGCGGGAAGCGGTAGACCATCGCGGAGAGGAAGGGCAGGGCGATGCTCCGGCAGCCGGCCCCGGCGGCGGCCGTGAACAGGCTCTCATACGTGCGGTGCAGCGTCAGCAGCTCGCTGGCCTTGCCCGTGAGCCAGATCGGCGCGGCCGCGGCGAAGACATGCGCGAAGGGAAGACCGCTGCGGTCGATCTCGGCGGCGCTTCCGACGGGGAGGAAGCGCTTTGCCCGGACCGCGGCGCGCAGCGCCTCGCCGCCGGCGGCGGCAAGCGTTTGACAGACGGGGAAGGGGCTGATCTCCAGCGAGATCTCCACGCTCAGCGCGACGGCGTCGGTCCGCAGGGACAGGATATCCTCTTGTGTGACGCGGTATGCCATGCTCTGCCTCCGTTTTTTGTTCACCCTATTTTACCGCAGCGGGCGCACGCTTGGCAAGAGAGGAAAAATGTGCTACACTTTCTCCTGGGAGTGAGGCCTGTGAAAGAATACCCGATTTTGAAAAGCAAGCTGTTTTTGTATATCACCGAGTTTTTCGCCGGCGTGTCCGTCATGGCGGTCGAGCTCGGCGCGAGCCGTCTGCTCGCCCCGTATTTCAGCTCCTCGCAGATCGTGTGGACGATCATCATCGGCACGATCATGATCGCGATGGCGCTGGGCAATCTATACGGCGGGCGCGCGGCGGACAAAAATCCCGATCCCGCGCCGCTTTACCGCCGCATCCTGATCGCGGCGATCTGGATCGCGGCCATCCCCGTGCTGGGACGCTATGTGATCCTGGGCGTGTCCGGCCTGCTGATCTTCACGATCAGCACGAACTTTCTCTCGGTCGCGGCCTTCGTCTCCTGCATGCTGCTGTTCGTCTTTCCGCTGTTCCTGCTCGGCACGGTCACGCCCTCGCTGGTGAAGGCGGCGACCGAAAGCCTGGACGAGGGCGGCCGCACGGTGGGCCGTCTCGGCGCCTGCAACACGGTCGGCAGCATCCTCGGCACCTTCCTGCCCACCTTCGTCACGATCCCGGCGGTCGGCACCTCCGTCACCTTCCTCCTCTTTTCCGGGATCCTGCTTGTGATCGCGCTCGTTTTCTTCTTCAGCGCGAAGAAGGGCCTGCGCGCCTCCGTGATCGCCCTGGTGCTCTACGCGCTCTGCGCGATCTTCGGGCGCGGGGACTCCTTCGCCTTCTGGGAAAAGGACCTGCGCTACGAGGGCGAGTCGGTCTACAACTATCTGCAGGTCAAGGAGGATGAGAAAAGCGTCGTGTTTGCGACCAACGTGCTCTTCGGCGTGCAGTCGGTGATGATGAAGGACGGCGGTCTCACGGGCATGTATTACGACTACGCGCTCGCCGCGCCCGTGATCTGCGGGGAAGAGGCGCCGCGCGTGCTCGTGCTCGGCAACGGGACGGGCACCTATGCCAGGCAGTGTCTGAAATACTTTCCCTCCTGCACGGTCGAGGGCGTGGAGATCGACGGAAAGATCACCGAGCTGGCCGGGCGCTTCTTCGATCTGCCGGATGCGGTGAAGGTCACCGAATACGACGGACGCGCTTTTCTGCAGGCCGTCGATACGCAGTACGACGTGATCCTCGTCGACGCCTATCAGGACATCACGATCCCCTTCCAGATGTCCACGGTCGAATTCTTCACGATGGTGCGCGAGCATCTGAAGCCCGGCGGCGTGATGGCCGTGAACATGAACATGCACTCCGACGGCGAGGGGAGCATCAACGAGGCGCTCTGCGACACGATCGCCGCGGTCTTTCCCTCCGTCGCGACCGTGGACGTCGCCCGAAACACGAACCGCGAGCTCTTCGCCTGTACGCAGGGCGAGATCGCCGCGCGTCTGGACGCGGGCGTCGGGAAGCTGGAAACGGGCGAGCTGCGGACGATGATGCGCAGCGTGGCCGCGCATCTCGAGACCGTGGAGGGCGGCGGAAACGTCCTCAGCGACGACCGCGCGCCGGTCGAGCTGCTCGGCATGCGGGCCATCGACGCGCTGATCGCAGACGAGCTCGAATGGCTGCGCGAAACATACGACCGCGTCGGCCTGCGCGGGCTGATCGACTATTATCTGTGATGAACAAAAAGCTTCCGGCTCTGTGGAGCCGGAAGCTTTTTTGTTCAGAATATCAGTCGGGCAAGCGAGAGGATCAGCAGGAGCAGGACGTTGATGAAAGTGAACTCCGCGAGATAGCGCAGCGGATGCGCGCTTTCGGAGTGGGCGTAGAGCTTCATGCTGATAAGGCTCGCAAGG
>JBGUZD010000133.1:0-5153 GCA_045222695.1 Candidatus Limivicinus sp. | reverse complement strand
GCTGCTCACGGCATAGTTGTATCTTCCCGCGATATAGAGGATCCTGCCGTGATCGCAGAGCGCGTCGACTCCGTATTCCTGTCCGGGCAGATACTCCATGACCAGCATCTGAGGAATGGCGTCCTTCTCTCTGAGCGTCCTCATCAGCTCTTCAAAGCTGATATACATCGAGCTCGGTTTTTCGTTGAAAAACAGATCGTAGAGGGACTTGGCGGGATCGATGATCCGCACGCCGCGGCTTCCGTTGCCCTCAGCCCCCTTCACGCAGACCGCGTTATTCGGATAGCCGAGCTCATAAGCCGCCGCCTCGACCTCGTCTGCCGTGGAGACGACCTTGAACGCCGGCGTCTCCATACCGAGCTCGCGCATCTTCATGAGAAGATTTGCCTTGTTGTTGATGATCTTCAGCGGCTCGAGGTCATCTACGGACAGGACGATGTTCCGATCGGCGAAGAGCTGCCTGCTTTGGGCATACTTGACCAGTTCCCGCGTGACGAGCGGCATCACGATGTCGATTTTTTCCTTGTCGCAGATTTTCAGAATCGCATCGATATAGCCATCATCCCGGGCAGCGGGAACCTGATAGAAGACGTCGACCAGGCGCCTGCCGTTGGACTTTTCGTTCATATCGACGCCGACGATCCTGATGTTCCTTTCGCCGTTCTTGCGAAGGCATTTGATGATGCTCGGCGCGCCGGGAGCGCCGGCGCCGGTCATCAATACGTTCAGATCCTTCATTTTCACACCTCGTATGTTGAGAGCAGATCGTCTGCCGTTTCGTCTCTTTTGACGAGCGTCGCCGCGCCGTCGTTCGTGCACGAAATGATTTTGGAGCCTCCGCGGATAAACGGCGGTTTCATAACGTTCGTATAAGCTCCCGCATTTTCGAAAACCAGCGTATCGCCGACACGGACGGGCTGGTCGAGCTCGCGGCGAAGCAGATCGTCCTCCAGACAGGTATAGCCGCTGACGTCCGCATGGCAAAAGGCCGGACCTTCCGCGCCGGTCGGGATCACATGGCACGGGAGCTGCTTCTTTTTACCCAGCTCGCCGAGCTGATGAACGCTGCCGTCCACGATCGCGATGCATCTGCCGCGGACGGTTTTTGCGGCGATCACGCTCGTCACATAAACCATCGTGTCGGCAATGACGGTCGCGCCCGGCTCCACGATCACCTCCGGTCTCTTTTCAACCGGAAGGGCCCCGTATTTTCTTTGGAAAACGCCTGCCACAACGGCGGCGTATTCACGGAAGCTCGAGATCCTCTGGTTGAACTGCGCGGCGAAATCCGGGTGCATGTGACCGAACATCCCGCTGCCGAGATCGAGGATCTTTCTCTCCTCTTCCATGAGCAGCTGTTCGGCATAAGCCGTCAGCTTTTCGGCGCGGCACTCCCATGCCTCCGGAGAACGCGAGCCTCCGAGATGGAAATGCAGTCCGACGATGCGCAGGTAAGGGTGTTCTCTTGCCTCTTCGATCGCTCTGCGCGTCTCCGGAGCGTCGGCTTCAAAGCCGAAACGGGAAGCCTTGTTCGTTCCGATATCGAAGTTCAGCCGAAACCCGATCGTCGCAGACTTTTTCGTTTTCTCGGTGATCTGCATGCCCCGCTCGAGTTCAAAACGGTTATCGAGCATCACGATCGCGCCGTCGGCGATCATCTCCTCCATGCCGTACCACTTTCCCGGGCCGTTGACGATGATCCTCTCCGGCAGGAAGCCAAGCTTCCTGGCGATGGCGTACTCGTGGTCGGAAACGACCTCGGCGTAGCCGCCCATCTCCTTAACGCAAACGCAGGCCGCCGGCATGTAGTTCGTCTTGAAGGAATAGGCGATGGAGAAGGGCGTGTAGACCGCCTCATATTCTTTCGTCAGTTCCCTGCAGTTGGCAATGAAATCGTCGCGGAAAAAAGCATAAAACGGCGTGCGATAAGTCCGCGCAAGCGCTCCGACGGTATCCAGGTTCATAGGCTCTCCCCCGCCTCGAGCAGGATTTGCTCGAGGTCCGTGATATTGTCCTTCATGGTCAGCTTCCTCTCGCGAGAGGCGGAGCGGAGAAAATCAAGAATGGTTTCGGAGATCGTCAGATCCTCTTCGTGATACCAGAAAGCATGCGTCAGGATATGGAGCTTTTCAAACTCGCCCTTTTCAATGATCTCCTCAACAGGCTCGCGCCAACGGCGGCGGCTGTCCGAGAGATACTTGAAGCCGTGGAAAAACTCTTCTCCGTAAGAGTTGATCAGCCCCGGGATCCTTATCTCGGTCTCAAGGGAAAAATGGTTGGGACGGTGAAGGGAAAAGCTGTTGATGTTTACGTCGATCAGATCCGAGAGGATCCTCGCTTCCTTCCGGATGAAGTATTCCATGCCGAAACGCTCGTATGAATAAGCCGTCTCGTCAAAATGCAGACCGATATCATGGCCGAGATCCAGAATCTCATGCAGATAACGGTAGGAGGACGAGGAGGCGGGATTATAAAAATCAGAGCTCAGCAGTACAAAATATGTGGAACGAACGCCGAGATCCTTTTCGATCCGAGCCAGCTTCACCGCCTGCTCGAGGGAGTAGTCGATGTCGTGGCGCAGTATCACGCATTTTCCTTTGCCCGGATAATTGACGTAAGAGCTGAAGGCGTAGCCGTTCTCTCTCAGGAGGCCGATCAAAGCCTGATAATCCTTGTATGTGAAATTCATAGCTTTCCTTCCAAAACGGAATTGAGTCTTGCAGATAATGTGTCGTAAGAATATGCTTCGGCGGCCGCAAGCGCGCCCTTCCGTATCTTTTCTCTCTGCTCCGTGTCGAGAGAGAAAGCCGTTCGGATCGCCTCGGCGACGCCTTCAGGCGTACACTCGTATGTAATGCTGCAGCGGTAGCCGGCCGCCGGATTATGCCCGGGCAGCCTGCACATCAGGATCGGTTTCGCAGCGGCAAAATATTCAAAAAGCTTATTGGAGCTGATCCCATAACGGGAGACGGCCTCGCCGAAGGGGTCGAGGAAAAGAGCGTCGCCTGCCGACAAGATGGCGGGGATCTGTTTTTTGTCGACGCGTCCTTTGAAAGATACGTTCCGTATGCCGCGCCGCTCTGCGGTTTGTTTCAGTCCTTCCAGCTCGTCGCCGGCGCCCCAGATCAGGATCCTGATCCGATCGGCGTCAAGCAGCGCCGCCGCGTCGACAAGCAGATCCAGCCGGTTGGCTTTTCTGACAGATCCGGTATAGACGACTTTGAATTCTCCGGGATCTTTCAGCTCGGCGTCCTCTGCCGGATACTGTTCCCTGTTTTCCTCAAAGGCCTTCAGGTCAACGCCGTTGTTGATAAAGCAGACCTTTTCCGGCGGGACTTCCTTCTCCCAGCCCCGCTCGCGGATATAGTCGTAAGCGCCCTCCATGGAGAAGATAATGACGTCGGAATGCGTGTAGACCCACTTTTCCAGGATGCGGAAAGCGACGACCACGGGGTGTCCGGGGCCGGCCAGACCATAAGCCACGATCGTTTCCGGCCAGAGGTCCGTGATCTGAGCGATCTTTCTGCAGCCGTATCTTTCAGAAAGGCGCAGTCCCTGCGCGCAGGCAAAGAGCGTCATGGATGTGGAAACGATCGCGTCCGGCTTTTCCAGTCGATCACAAACGCGAGGGAGCTTTCTTGCAAACTCCAGCATATTGGCGAAACGACTTACGCCGTTCCCGCTGTATTGTCTGCATTTGATCAGGAGGTATTTTACTCCTTCTTCCGTGACCTCGATATACTCCTCATCGCCCTTGATGAGATTGATTGTCGAGTTGTGGACCGTGCTGGCGGCAATGATCAGGACCTCGTGTCCCATCTCCATGAGATGCTTGGCGAAGATCGTTTGCCGCGCCAGCGGATAGTATTTCGGCGGGACGGAATAATGGTCGATCAACCAGATCCTCATGGCAAGCTCCTCAGTAGATCGGCGTCACCCAATCCAGCAGGTCTTCGTTCCGGCCGCTCGCGGCCTCCAGATAGGCCCGATGCAGAGCCGCAGTCATTTTTCCTTCTTCTTCGGTAAGTTCAAAGCGGTCGACGCTCAGTACGGGGCGCAGCTCCATGGCAGAGCCACAGAGGAAAGCCTCTTCGGCCGTGTAAAGCTCCGTGCGGTCGATCGTTCTCTCGACGATGGGATATCCAAGCATCCCGGCAAGCTTGATCACCGTGTCGCGCGTAATGCTTTCCAGCACGCCCTCCGTTAACGAGGGGGTAATGAGCGTACCGTTCCTCACCATGAAAAAGCATGAGCCGGGTCCTTCCGCGATCTTTCCGAATTCATTGAGGAAAAGGCAGGTATCATAACCGTTTCGGAGCGCTTCACGCTGACCGATGCGGCTGTTCATATAGTTCGCCCCGCATTTGATGCGCGGAGAGAGGTCGTTGTCGCTGATCCTCCTCCAGGAGGAAACGCTGACGTGAAGCCCCTTTTTGTTATACTCGGCGCTTGTGCGTCCTCTCGGGATCGGCGCAACGAACATGCCGACGGGGTCGGCGCTCCCCCAGGATCCGAAGCCGTCCACGAAGAGCGTCTGGCGGACGGAGAGGTTCTCGTCATATTCATTGGCTCTGATCGTGTCGATCAACGCTTTTTTCAGTTCGTCCTTTGAATAAGGGCAGTCGATCTGAAGCAGTCTTGCGGAACGAAGGAGCCGATCGTAATGGTCGTCCAGGCGGAATGCGAAAAGCTGCCGTTTCTCTTCGTTCCAGTAGCACGGGATCCCCTCGAACACATTCAGTCCGAACTGAGAAGTCGGTGAAAGAACGTTGATCTTTGCGTCGTTCACATGCATGATCTCGCCCTTGAACCAGATCAGTCTTTCAGAAACGTCGTATTTCATGGCGTAAGCCTCCGTAATTCTATCTTTCAGTCTGGCAGGTGTGCGATGCGGATGATCTCATCTTCCTCATATCTGGCCGCCTCGGCGTCCGTCATGTTTTCATCCGCTTTGTTCTCATAGATCTGCTCTTTGCGGAAGACCTTGAAAACGGATTCGATCAGGATCACGATGTCGGTCAGGACGCCGAAACGCTTGAAATCGTCCACATAGCGGTTGTCGTAGCCGACCTTTTCATCCCAGGAGATGTCGTTCCGCCCCTTGACCTGGGCAAGGCCGGTCAGTCCCGCCTTGACCTCAAAGCGTTTTTTAT
>JBGUZD010000132.1:0-5448 GCA_045222695.1 Candidatus Limivicinus sp. | reverse complement strand
GAAATTCACGAAGTATCTGGAGTTTGTTTTCGAGTAAACGCTAAACATGAAAAACTGCGGCCGGTTTCCCGGCCGCAGTTGTCGTGTCAGACTATTATTCGTCGAGCCCGTCGTCGCAGATCAGGCCGTAGCCGCCGTTCTTGCGCTCGTAAACGACGGAGATCGCATCCTCTGCGTCCATGTTGCGGAAGACGAAGAACTCATGCCCCAGCAGGTTCATCTGCAGAATAGCCTCCTGCACGCTCATGGGCTTGATCGAGAAACGCTTGCTGCGCACGATCTTGAATTCCTCCGTGTCCTCCTCCTCGGCGGGGACGAATGCAGGTACGGCGTCACGCTCCAGTGCACCCTCGCGAAGACGCTTCTCGAGGCGTGTCTTGTTCCGGCGGATCTGACGCTCGATGGCGGCCACGCCGGAGTCGACGGATGCGTACATGTCGTTGGTAAGTTCGCTTGCTCTGTAATACAGCCCGTTGTTGTGGATGGTGATCTCGGCGCGAAAGCGGCCGCGCTCAAGCGAGAAGGTGACGAAAGCTTCGGCCTCGTTTCTGAAAAAGCGGTCGAGCTTGCCGATCTTCTTGACGGCGTAAGCGCGCAGATCCTCGGAAGAATCCATCTTCTTTTCGGCAAAAGTGAACTTCATGCTGCCATTCCTCCTGTATATCGCGGCGGCGCGTAAAAAGCGCCGTATCGCCGCCGCTTCAATTCAGAGCCGGCTTTGAAGAAGGCCATACTCTGTAACATCAGTATAGCACTTTTCCGCGCTGAATAAAAGAGCTTTTGCCGCGGAAGCGGAATATCGTCAGAACACACCGATTTTGACAGAAAAATTTGGCTAATCATACAAAAAAAGAAAGGGCCGGACGGCCCTTTCTTTTTGTCAAAGCTCCGCTTCGTATTCGTCGAGCAGCTTCATAAACAGCGCCGCCTCCGCGTCGGAGGGCATGTGCAGCCCCGTGCGCGGCGAGACGGAAAAGGCCTCGACCGCCGGGCCGTCCATCAGGCAGCTGCGCTTGAACTGCTGGCCGAAGAGGCGTTTGCAGTAGCTTCTGAGCCATTTGATAAGCTCCGCGTCCGAAAACTCGTCGCCATAGGCGGCCTTCGCCAGACGAAGGGTCTTGATCGGATCGAAGCCGCAGATGAGAAGCTTGTGCGTGAAAAAGTCCTGCAGGCTGTAGGAGCCGACGGAATCCTCGCTCTTCTGCTCGATGAGATCGTCGTGGATCGGCAGCAGCTCCGGAGAGACGGGGCAGTCGAGCACGTCGTAGAGCGCGGCCTTGAGCACTTTGTCATCCGTCCCGGCGGCGATGTGGGCCACGGCGGCGCGCACCTGGGTCTTCGTCAGGCCGAGGTTCACGTCGTACATGCTCGTGTGGTCGCCGTTGTAGGTGCACCAGCCGTCGATATACTCGCTGAGATCCTCCGTGCCGACGTTCAGACCGTTGCACTTATTCGCAATATCCATCAGGATCTGCGTGCGCTCGCGTGCCTGGGCGTTCTCAAAGGCGACGGAGTAGTCGTCGTGGGCGTGGCCGATGTCGTCGAAGTGCTGCAGCACGCTTTTCGTAATGTCGATCACGCGCACCTCCGCGCCGATCTGCTCGGCGACGACGACCGCGTTGGATTTGGTGCGGGAGGAGGTGCCGAAGCAGGGCATCGTGCAGGCGATCACGTTCGTGGAGGGAAGGCCCATGCGCTTGACCGCCATCGAGCTGATCAGCACGGCCAGCGTGGAATCCACGCCGCCGGAGATGCCGACGACGCAGTGGTCGAGATGCGCGTATTCCATGCGTTTGACGAGTCCGGAGATCTGGATGTCCAGCATGCGCCCGCAGTATTTCCGAAGGGCTTCTTCTCCCTCGGGCAGATGCGGGTGCTTGCGGAAGGGGCGGGTAAGAACGGTGCGGGAAAGCTCCTTGCCCCAGAATTCGATGCAAAGCTCGCTTCCCGGCATGTCGAAGCCGCCCTCCGCCCTGCGGAGATTCATCAGGTACTGCACGTCGATCTCGCTGACGGCCATGCTGTCCGCACCCTCGCTCTGCGCAAGAAGCTCGCCGTTTTCCGCAATGAGGCACAGTCCGGAATAGCTGTTGTCGGTCGTGCTCTCGCCCCGGCCGGGCGCGGCCAGCAGCAGAGAGCAGCTCAGACGCTTCGAGAGCGCCAGGATCCCGCTTGCCCTTTCCTCATCGGAATAAACGGTCTGCGGGAAGCAAGCCATCTGCACGACGAGGGTCGCGCCCTCCAGCGCATAGGCGCAGGCGGGGGAGAGCGGCTCGTCGATATCGGCGCCCAGCTCGACGGCGACGGAAAGATCGCCGAGAGCGGCGTGGGTGAAGAGCGTGTTCGAGCACAGGCAGCTCTCGAAGGGACCGACGGAGATGAGATCGCCGTCACCTTCATATTCCGCGAAGGGGCTGTTCTTCACGCTCTCGCGGGGGACGAGGCCCAGCAGCTCGCCGCCGCAGATCACGGCCGCGACGCTCAAAAGCTTCGCGCCGAAAGCGTAGGGAAGACCGACGAAGAGGAGCATGTCCTTTCCCTCGCTCGCTTCGATCACGCGCTCGAGCGCGCGCAGCGCGCCGTCGAGAATGACGCGGTGCCGCAGGAGATCGCCGCAGGTGACGCCGGTGAGCGTCAGCTCGGGGAACGCGAGCACCTTGACGCCGCGCTCTTCCGCCTCCGCGATCGCTTCGATCACGCGCGCGGCGTTATAGTCGCAGTCCGCGACCCGGATCACGGGCGCGGCCGCGGCGACTTTTACGAATCCGTCTTTCATCTTCAAATCCTTTCCTTAAAGCCTTCCCCCTCGGGGGAAGGTGTCACGCGCATGCGTGACGGATGAGGGGTGTTCCGGTTTGTGAGCGCCCGATCAGAACCTGATGCGCTCGGCGATATAGTCTCTGACCTCGGAGATCGGGATGCGGATCTGCTCCATGCTGTCGCGGTCGCGGACCGTGACGCAGTGGTCGGCCTCGTCCGTCTCGGTGCCGACGGTGTTGAAGTCAAAGGTGATGCAGAAGGGCGTGCCGATCTCGTCCTCGCGGCGGTAGCGCTTGCCGATCGAGCCGGTCTCGTCGTAATCGCACATGAAATCCTTCGACAGCTCGCGGTAGAGCTCCATCGCGGGGCCGGTCAGGATCTCCTTCTTCGACAGAGGCAGGATCGCGCACTTGTAAGGCGCGAGCGCGGGGTGCAGGTGCAGCACGGTGCGTACGTCGTCGTTGCCCTTTTTGTCCTGCCCGACGACCTGCTCGTCATAGGCCTCGCACAGGAAGGCGAGGGCGACGCGGTCGCAGCCGAGCGAAGGCTCGATGACGTAGGGGATATAGTGCTCGTTCGTGTCCTGGTCGTAATAGCTCAGGTCCTTGCCCGAGGCCTCCTGATGGCGGCCGAGATCGTAGTCCGTACGGTCGGCGATGCCCCAGAGCTCACCCCAGTCGGTGAAGGGGAAGGCGTATTCGATATCGGTCGTCGCGCGGGAGTAGAACGCGAGCTCGGCCTTCTCATGGTCGCGCAGGCGCAGATGCTCCTCGGAGATGCCGAGGGAGAGCAGCCAGTTTTTGCAGAAGTCCTTCCAGTACGCGAACCACTCGAGGTCCGTGCCGGGCTTGCAGAAGAATTCGCACTCCATCTGCTCGAATTCACGGGTGCGGAAAGTGAAGTTGCCCGGGGTGATCTCATTGCGGAAGGCCTTGCCGACCTGACAGACGCCGAAGGGCAGCTTTCTTCTGGTCGTGCGCTGGATGTTGGCGAAGTTTACGAAGATGCCCTGCGCGGTCTCGGGGCGCAGATAGCAGATGGAGGAGGAATCCTCGGTCACGCCGATGGCGGTCTTGAACATAAGGTTGAACTTGCGGATCGGCGTGAAGTTGTGCTTGCCGCACACGGGGCAGACGATATCCTCGTGCCCGGCGATAAAGGCGTCCATCTCGTCGAAGGTCATCGCGTCGACGTTGACCTCGGAATGCTCCTCGCCGATGAGCTTGTCGGCGCGGTGGCGCGCCTTGCAGCTGCGGCAGTCGAGCAGGGGGTCGGAGAAGCCGGCCACGTGTCCGGTCGTCACCCAGGTCTGCGGGTTCATCAGGATCGCCGCGTCGAGCCCGACGTTGTAGGGGCTCTCCTGCACGAACTTCTTCAGCCAGGCCTTTTTGACGTTGTTCTTGAATTCGACGCCCAGCGGACCGTAGTCCCAGGAGTTGGCAAGCCCGCCGTAGATCTCGCTGCCGGCATAGACGAAGCCGCGGTTCTTGCAGAGGGCGACGATCTTGTCCATCGTTTTTTCGTTGTGTTCCATGTTTTTCTTCCTTTCCCGCGGCTGGCTGCCGCAGAGATTATTTTCAACTGACAAACAAATAATATATCAGATTATCACCGCAACTTCAACAAAAATGTCGGCTCGGGACAAAGAAAAGCCACCGCGATCGAAAAGAATTCTTAAAAATGAAAAAAGACGAAAAAAAGGTGTTAACATAACGCGTTATATGGTGTATACTAACAAAGTAATACTTCGAGAGAGAAAAAGAGGACGAGCGAAACAGAATGAAGGCCGAAGTGAAAAAGACAGAAAAGAAAGCGCCCGGATCGGGCGGCAGGATCAAAAAAGCTTACAAGAGAAAACGGATCGCCATCATCGCGGCGATCACGCTGATCTATCTTGTCATCGTCGCCGCCGCTGCCGTGATCATCGACGACAGACACATCGAGATCACGCTCCTCGGCGACGAGGACCAGCTTGCCGAGGCGGGCGAGAACTATGTCGATCCCGGAGCGGAGGCCTATTTTACGGGCAATCTCTTCGGCAGGACGAAGCGTCCCGTCGAGGTCCGCACGGAGAGCGGCGTAGACACGACGAAGCTGGGCGACTATGTGGTAAAATACAGCGCCGAGGCCTTCGGACGCAGCGCCGAGAGCTATCGCCGCGTCCACGTGCGCGATACGAAGCCTCCCGTCATCAAGCTCGAGCACGAAAAGGATTATCTCGCCAGCTGGCTCGTCGGCTACAAGGAAGAGGGCTTTACGGCAATCGACGCCTTTGACGGCGATCTGACCGAAAAGGTCGTGCGCACGGAGACCGGAGACGCGGTCTATTACAGCGTCGTCGATTCCTCCGGCAACGAATGCGCCGTCGAACGGGTGATCGAATACGGCATTTCCGAGCCGATGATCCGGCTCGTCGGCGGGGAAGAGGTGGATATCGGCGCGGCCTTCACGTTCACGGATCCCGGCTACGAGGCCACGGACGAGAGCGGCAACGATCTGACGAGCTACGTTCAGGTCACGGGCGAGGTCATCCCCTGGAAGGTCGGCAGCTATGAGCTGAACTACTATATCATGAACGAGCAGGGCGAGACCGCGACGGCACACCGCACGGTCAATATCGTGCCGCAGCCCATGGAGCCGATGGTCATCCCCGAGGAAAAGACGATCTATCTGACCTTTGACGACGGC
>JBGUZD010000131.1:0-8047 GCA_045222695.1 Candidatus Limivicinus sp. | reverse complement strand
CAAATAGTTATCAACATTTTCAACAGAGTTTTCCACACGGAAAAAGCGTTGGAACAAGAGGGTTCCCGTCGAAGTTTTCCATTTTATGTCGAAGCCGCAAACCGTTGATGGTTACAAAAAAGAAACAGTGATAAGTTTACATAATGCGGTCATTCTCCTGTGGGCGATCAGAGATAGCCGGATTGGGCAAATGATACATAATCGCCGTCCGCCACGATGATGTGATCCATCAGACGGACGTCCATCAGCTGCAGCGCTTTTTTCAGCTCCTGCGTAAAGGTCCGGTCCTCGACCGAGGGAATGGCAAAGCCGGCCGGGTGATTGTGGGCAAGCACCGCGCTGACGCAGCGGCGGCGCACGGCCTCGTCGACCAGCTTGCGGATGCTGACGTTGACGACGCTCAACGTGCCGGAGGCGACCTGCGAGCAGCTGATGATGCCGCCGCGCCCGTTGAGGCACAGCAGATAGACCTTCTCCTCCGTTTCGTACTGCAGGATCGGCAGAAAATACCTGCCCGCGTCTCCGTAGGAGCAGATGAAGCCCTTCTCCTGCAGGGGCGAGGTCATGTAACGCCGCAGCGCTTCACGGACGGTCTTGAGAAAAAGGGCGGCGTTCGCGCCGATCCCTTCGATCTGCTGCATGTCGGACGGCTCGGCGTCCAGGACGCCGCGGATCGTGCCGTAACGCTTCAGCAGCGCGTGGGCAAGCTCGTTGGTGTTGCTGCGCGGGATCGCGTAATACAGCAGCATTTCGAGGAACTGGATATCGTTCATTCCCTCGCCGCCGTGCTCGGCGAACTGCTGTTTCATTCTCTGTCGATGGCCGTCGTGGAGCGAGCTCATCCTCTCAACCCTTTCGTTCCGTTCTTCTGTCTTTCCGTTCACCCGTCGTATGCCGCGTTGAGATCCATCGTTGCGTACGCGTTAAGGTCGCTGCCCGCCCGCTTCCCCGCGAGATACTCGTAATATGCCTGCGCGCCGATCATCGCGCCGTTGTCGCCGCACAGCTTCAGCGGCGGGATATACAGACGCAGACCTTCCCTTTCGGCCGCCGCCCTGAAGTCGGCGCGGATACGGGAATTGGCCGCAACGCCGCCGGCGACGACGAGCGTGTTTCTCCCCTTCTCTTTGGCCGCCGCGATCGTGCGCGGCACAAGACTCTCGCTGACGGCCCGGGTAAAGGAGGCGGCCAGAGAGGCCCTGTCGAGCTCCTCGCCCTTCTGTTCGGCGTTGTGGACCAGATTGATGACCGCGGTCTTGAGTCCGGAAAAGCTCATGTCATAGGGATGGTCCGCGACGTGTCCGATCGGAAAGTCGTATTTCGTATCGTCTCCGCCGCGCGAGAGCTCGTCGATCGGCTTGCCGCCCGGATAGGGCAGGCCCAGAACGCGCGCGGTCTTGTCGAAGCATTCGCCCGCCGCGTCGTCGCGCGTCTGGCCGAGGATCTCCATGTCCGTGTAATCCTTCACGTCGACCAGCAGCGTGTTCCCGCCTGAGATCGCCAGGCACAGGAAAGGCGGCTCAAGCTCCGGATAGGCGAGATAATTCGCCGCGATGTGCCCGCGGATATGGTGGACCGGGATCAGCGGCACGCCCAGCGCGAGCGCGGCAGCCTTGGCGAAGTTCACGCCCACCAGCACCGCGCCGATGAGGCCGGGAGCATAGCTCACCGCCACGGCGTCGACGTCCTTCCGTCCGATCCCCGCAGTCTTGAGCGCGCGCTCGGTCAGCAGCGAGATGGACTCGACATGGCAGCGCGACGCGATCTCCGGCACGACGCCGCCGTACACCGCGTGCAGATCGGCCTGGGAAAAGATCTGATCGCTCAATATTTTTCTGCCGTCCTCGACGACGGCCACGGCGGTCTCGTCGCAGGTGGATTCAAAGGCAAGTATTTTCATTGTCTCATATCGTCCTTTTCCTCGAAAAATCTCGTCATGAGAAGCGCGTCCTCTTTCGGATACTCATAATACTCCCGGCGCAGGCCGACGGGAAGAAAACCCTCTCCGGCATAAAGCGCGATCGCGCCGTCGTTGTGCGCGCGGACCTCGAGCGTGACGAAGGCGAGGCTGCGTTCCGCCGCGCGGCGGAGCATTTCCTTTACCAGCGCGCGTCCGATCCCGCGGCGGCGCGCTTCGGGATCGACGGCGACGTTGGAGATATATCCCTCGTCAAGCACCGTCATCATCCCGATATAGCCCAGAACGCTCCCCTCCGCGTCGGAAGCGACGAGGAACTCATGCTGCTCGTCCGGCAGCTGGCTCTGCAGCTGTTCGCGCGTCCAGGGCAGCGAAAAGCACGCTTTTTCCAGCGCCTCGAGCGCGTCGAGATCCGCAGAGGCCGCGTCTCTGATCAGAACGTCCATCTCTCAGTGCGCCTCCGCCCAGCTTCTGCCGGCCTTCGCCTCGCAGGTCAGGGGCACGGAGAAGTTCACCGCTCCCTCCATCTCCTCGCGCAGAATGCTCTTGACGCGCTCGGTCTCCTCCTCGGGACACTCGGCGATCAGCTCGTCGTGCACCTGCAGGATCAGCCGCGCCTTCAGGCCCTCGGCGCGCAGGCGATCCGCGACATGGACCATCGCCAGCTTGATGACGTCGGCCGCCGTGCCCTGGATCGGCATGTTCAGCGCCACGCGCTCGCCGAAGGAGCGCATGTTGAAGTTGCTGCTTTTCAGCTCCGGCAATTCACGGCGGCGGCCGAAGAGCGTCGAAACATAGCCGTCCGCTTTTGCCTGATCGACGACGCGCTTCATATAATCGCGCACGCCGTGATACTTTTCGAGGTATGCCTCCATGTATTCCTTCGCCTCGTAAGGGCGGACGTGGATGTCCTGCGCCAGCGAGAAGGCGGAAATGCCGTAAACGATGCCGAAATTGACCGCCTTGGCGCGGCTGCGCAGCGTGGGTGTGACCTCCGCAAGCGGCACGTTGAAGACCTTCGAAGCCGTGACGGCGTGGAAATCCTCGCCGCTCAAGAAAGCCTCGCGCATCGTTTCGTCGCCGGAGATGTGCGCCAGCAGGCGCAGTTCGATCTGACTGTAATCCGCGTCGACGAGCACGTTCCCCGGCGCGGCGACGAACATCCGGCGGATCTGCGCTCCGAGCGTTTTCCGAATCGGGATATTCTGCAGATTCGGTTCCGTGGACGAAAGCCTTCCCGTCGCGGTGACGGTCATCTGAAAGCTGGTGTGGATGCGGCCGTCGGGCGCGATGACCTTCAGCAGGCCCTCGGCGTAGGTCGATTTGAGCTTGGTCAGCATGCGGTAGTCCAGGATCTCCCCGACGATCTCATGCTTACCGACGAGCTTTTCCAGCACGTCCGCGTTGGTGCTCCATCCGGTCTTGGTCTTCTTGCCGGAGGGCAGCATCAGCTCGTCGAAGAGCACCTCGCCGAGCTGCTTGGGCGAGTTGATGTTGAACTCATGCCCCGCGTGCGTCCAGATGCTGCGCTGCAGCTGGTCGATCTGTTCGTTCAGGCTCTCGCCGAATTCATAGAGCGCCTTGCGGTCGACAAGGAAGCCCTTGCGCTCCATTTCCGCGAGCACGCGGCAGAGCGGCAGCTCGGCCGCATAATAGAGCCCGTCCATGCCCAGTTCTTTGAGCTTTTCATCCATCGGCGCGTACAGGCGCCACACCGCCTCCGCTCCGGCGTATTCGCCGCCGAGGTAACGCGCGCTGAGCCGTGCGAGGGAATACTCTCCGTCCGTCGCATCGAGCAGATAGCCCGCGAGCGCCGTGTCGAACACGAAGCCGTCGCAGTCGAGCCCTTCGTCCAGGAGCAGCCGGATGAGATCCTTGACCTGGTGGGAGAGGAGTTTTTTCTTGACGATCAGGCGCAGCAGCTCGTTGTAGGCGTCGCCGCAGGAGAGAAACGAAGCCGCCCAGACCTTTTCGCCGTCGCAGACCTCGATGCTCTCGAGGCCCTCGACGGGCCATACGGAAAGGCGTTCCTTCTCCGCGAGAAAGGCGCACAGCGCGCGCGTCTCCTCCTCGGAGGAGAGCTCGACGCGCTCCATGCCGTCCCGCGCCGCCGACGCTGCGTCGGCCGCAGCCTCAGAAGCGGGTTCGACGCCCCATTTTTCGATGAACTTGTTGAATCCGAGCTTTTTGAAAAGCGGATAGAGCGCGTCCGTGAAATCCTCGTGCCAGAGGTCGTCCTCCGGCGTAAAGCTCATGGGCACCTCGCGGAAGATCGTGGCGAGCCAGTAGGAAAATCTTGCGCTCTCCTCCCCTTCGACGAGCTTTTTGCGCACGCCCTCCTTGATATCGAGCGCGGCCGGGTCGGCGTAGATCTGCTCGATCCCGCCGCAGCGGCGGACGAGATCCATGGCCGTTTTTTCTCCGATCCCCGGCACGCCGGGGATGTTGTCGGAGCTGTCGCCCATCAGGGCCTTGAGGTCGACCATTTTTTCGCTCGTAAAGCCGTACTCCTCTTCAAAGCGCTGCGGCGTGTAGAAGATCGTATCGGTCTGCCCCTTTGCCGTGCGCACGTTGCAGACCGTGGTCCGATCGGAGATCAGCTGCAGCGAGTCCTTATCGCCGGTGACGACCGTGCAGCTCCAGCCCTGCTTTTCGCAGACGGCGGACACGGTGCCGAGAATATCGTCGGCCTCATAGCCGGAGATCTCGTAGCGGCGGATCCCCATCGCGTCGAGCACGTCCTTCAAAACGGGCATCTGGGCGGCCAGCTCGTCGGGCATCGGCCTGCGCTGAGCCTTATAGCCCTCATAGGCACGGTGACGGAAGGTCGGGTCCTTCAGATCGAAGGCCACGCACAGCGCATCCGGCTTGACCTCGTCGAGGAGGCGGCGCAGGATCGCAAGGAAACCGTAGACCGCGTTCGTCGGCGTCCCGTCGGGCGCGCTGAGCGGCCGCACCCCGTAAAAGGCGCGGTTGACGATGCTGTTGCCGTCCAATATCATCAGATTCATAGGCTTCCTCACTTCTCTCCGCGCAGGCGGATGATCTCGTCGCGCAGCTGTGCCGCGATCTCGTATTCGAGCATCTTCGCGGCCTTGCGCATCTTGTTTTCGAGGTCCTCTATCAGCTCGCGCCGCTCGCGTTCGGTCATCTTCACGCCGCCGCGCTTCACGCCGCCCTCGGCGGCCGCGGCGGAGGACGAGATCTCCAGCAGCTCGCGCACGTCCTTGGTGATCGTCTTCGGCGTGATGCCGTGGGCCTCGTTGTAGGCGATCTGCTTCTTTCTGCGCCGGTTCGTCTCGTCGATGCAGGCGCGCATCGAGGGCGTGATCGTGTCGGCGTACATGATGACGAAGCTGTCCGCGTTTCGCGCCGCGCGTCCCACCGTCTGGATAAGGCTCGTCTCGCTGCGCAGGAAGCCCTCCTTGTCCGCGTCGAGGATGGCCACCAGGCCGACCTCCGGGATATCCAGGCCCTCGCGCAGCAGGTTGATGCCGACCAGCACGTCAAACTCGCCCAGGCGCAGATCGCGGATGATCTCCATGCGCTCGATCGTGCCGACGTCGCTGTGCATATAGCGGCAGCGTACGCCCGAGCCGGTCAGATAGGACGAGAGCTCCTCGGCCATCTTTTTTGTCAGCGTCGTGACCAGCACGCGCTGCTTTTTCTCGATCTTGGCGTTGATCTCTCCGATCAGATCGTCGATCTGCCCCTCGACGGGCCGCACGAAGATCTCCGGATCCAGCAGGCCGGTAGGACGGATGACCTGCTCGGCGATCTGTCCGGCGCGCTCGCGCTCGTATTCGCCGGGCGTGGCGGAGACGTAGATCACCTGGTCGATCTTTCGATTGAATTCCTCGAATTTCAGCGGCCTGTTGTCAAAGGCCGAGGGCAGGCGGAAGCCGTATTCCACCAGGCTCTCCTTGCGGGCGCGGTCGCCGTTGTACATCGCGCGCACCTGCGGCACCGTGACATGGCTCTCGTCGATGAAGAGAAGGAAATCCTTCGGGAAATAGTCCATCAGCGTCATCGGCGCGCTGCCCGGCGCGCGATCGGAGATCACGCGCGAATAGTTCTCGATCCCGCTGCAGTAGCCCAGCTCCTGGATCATTTCGATATCGTAGTCCGTGCGCTGACGGATGCGCTGCGCCTCCAGCAGCTTGTCGTGCGCCTTGAAATACGCCTCGCGCTCGTCGCACTCTTTCCGGATGCGTTCGATCGCCGCGTCCAGCTTTTCGCGCGTCGTGACATAGTGGCTGGCCGGATAGACCGCGGCGTGGCTGAGATAGCGCAGCGGGACGCCCGTGACGACGTTGACCTCGCTGATGCGCTCGATCTCGTCGCCGAAGAACTCCACTCGGATCGCACGGTCGTGCGCGTAGGCCGGGAAGATCTCCACCGTGTCGCCGCGCACGCGGAACATATTGCGCTCAAAGGCGACGTCGTTGCGCTCGTAGCGGATCTCGACGAGGCGGCGCAGCAGCTCGCCCATCTCCCAGTTCTGCCCCGGGCGCAGCGAAACGGTCATCGAGGCGAAGTCGTCCGGCTCGCCCAGGCCGTAGATGCAGCTGACGGAGCTCACGACGATCACGTCCCGCCGCTCCAGGAGAGAACAGGTCGCGCTGATGCGCAGGCGGTCGATCTCGTCGTTTGTCGACGAATCCTTTTCGATGTAGGTGTCCGTATGCGGGATATAGGCCTCGGGCTGATAGTAATCGTAGTAGGAGACGAAGTATTCCACGGCGTTCTCGGGGAAAAACTCCTTGAACTCGCTGCACAGCTGCGCGGCCAGCGTTTTGTTGTGCGCCAGCACGAGCGTCGGGCGGTTGACGCGCGCGATGACGTTGGCCATCGTGAAGGTCTTGCCCGATCCGGTCACGCCGAGCAGCACCTGTTCGTCGAGACCGTTTTCCAGCCCCGCGACAAGCGCGTCGATCGCCTCCGGCTGGTCGCCGGTCGGCTGATAGGGTGATACGAGTTTGAAGGCGTCCATACTCTCTCCGTCCAAGCATTCTTATTTTTTTATTATATCACCTGAGGCGATACTTCTCAACAGCGTATGAACAAAGTTTTTCCTCCCTTCCGGCCGGGGCGGCACGTTTTTATGGACAGAGGCCGGCTTTCGTGGTAGAATGGCAAAAAAAGAAAGGAGACGCGCGACATGACGGAAACGGCTTCGGCCCTGTGGCTCAACAGCGTCTTCGCAGGCTTTGACAGCTCTGTCACCATCGCCATCCACCGGCTCTATGAGATCGGCGGCGGCTTTTTCACGCCCTTTTTCGAGTTCATCTCCATCCTCGGCAAGGGCGGCGCTTTTCTGATCTTTCTGTCCCTGCTGCTGACGCTCTACAAGCCCACGCGCCGCTTCGGCACGGCGATGTGCCTGGGGCTTCTCCTCGGCGCGCTGGTGACGAACTGCTGTCTCAAGGTGCTCATCGCGCGGGCTAGGCCCTATACGGACGAGAGCAGCGTGTATTTCCGCTTCTGGCAGCTCGTCGGCATGCATACCGAGTCTGACAAGAGCTTTCCCTCCGGCCACACCACGGCCGCCTTCGGGGCCTGTACGCCCGTGTTCCTCATCGGGAAAAAACGCGTGAGCTGGACGGCCCTTCTCTTCGGCGTGCTGATGGGGATCGCGCGCATCTATCTGTGCGTCCACTTCCCCACCGACGTGATCGCGGGTTTCCTTGTCGGGACGCTTGCAGGCTGCACGGCGGTGATCATCGCCTCGAAGCTTCCGGCAAAGTGGTATGAGATGGACTTCATCAAACGGAAAGCGGGGGCGCACGAATGTTCGGATTAGGAACACCGAGATTCCGCGGAATAGACAAAAAGTACATCCGCGACGAGAAGCATGTGGAGGATTATAAAAGCGCGCCGTCCATCGGCCGCGTGCGCTTCGGCTCGCTCTGCTTCTATTACCGTGACCTGGGCGTGAAATACTACGTCCCCTACGACTATATCGAGCGCGCCTTCATCCGCATCAGCGAGACGCAGCCCGACGACAGTCCGCCGATCTACTATTATCGTCTGATCCTCGTTCACGGAGAAAAAGAGTTTGCCAATCTGATCTTCAACAAGGAGCAGGAGGCCGACGACGCGCTTGCCAGGCTCAGCGAACACGCCCCG
>JBGUZD010000130.1:0-24460 GCA_045222695.1 Candidatus Limivicinus sp. | reverse complement strand
GATGTCGGTGCAGTTGAGGTCGGGCATCTTCTGCTCGGCGATCTTGCGGACATCTTCCTTGCTGATGGTCGCGACCTTGTCTCTCTGAGGCACGCCGGAAGCGGTCTCGATGCCGCAGGCCTTCTTGATCAGGAGGGCGGCAGGAGGGGTCTTGGTGATGAAGGTGAAGCTGCGGTCAGAGTAAACGGTGATGACAACGGGGATCATCAGGCCCATATCGCCCTTGGTGCGCTCGTTGAAATCCTTGGTGAACTGACCGATGTTGACGCCGTACTGGCCGAGGGCCGGGCCGACGGGGGGCGCCGGAGTCGCTTTTCCGGCGGGAACTTGGAATCTGACGTATCCAACTACTTTCTGTGCCAAGTGAAAGCACCTCTTTCTTGTTATTCTTTGATGACCTCGACCTGGTCAAGCTCGAGATCGACGGGCGTCTCGCGCCCGAACATGGAGACGACGACGCGGACCCGATCCTTTTCGGGCTCCAGCTCGTCCACCACGCCGTAGAAACCGGCGAGCGGACCGTCGCTGACCTTCACGCGGTCGCCGATCGTATAGCCGACGACGATCTCCTGCCGCTCGACGCCGAGATTGATGATCTCCTGCTCGGTAAGCGGCACGGCCTTGCCGTCGCTGCCGACGAAGCCGGTGGCCCCGCGCACGTTGCGCACCAGGTGCCAGCTTTCGTCCGTCATGATCATTTTGACGAGCACGTAACCGGGGAACACCTTGCGCTCGACGGTCTTTTCGCCGGCGTCGGTATACTCGGTGACGGTCTCCATCGGAATATTGACCTCCCGGATCAGGTCGGTCATTCTGCGGTTTTCCGCGGCCTTCAGGATCGCGGCGGCAACCGCGTTTTCATACCCGGAATAGGTATGAACAACGTACCATTTTGCCTCTTCAGCCATGGCGCCTTACCCTGCGATGTTGATCAGGGCGTGTACGAGCCCGCTGGCGAGCATGTCGAAGCCCCAAAGCACGATCGCGGAAGCTACCATAACGACGACGGAGATCAGCGTGTTGTTGAAGAGCTGTTGGCCCGTGGGCCAAACGACCTTCTTCAGCTCGCTCTTCATCTCGCGGAACCACTTTGCCACGCGCTTGAAAAAGCCGGGCTTGGCGTCGTCCTTCTTCACGGCGGTAACGGCTTTGGCCGGAGCGGCGGTCACTTTCTTTTCTTCAGCCATTTTTACGCGTCCTTTCAGAAGTTACTTGGTTTCCACATGCTTGGTATGCTTGCGGCAGAAGGGGCAATACTTGCTGCGCTCCAAACGGTCGGACTTGTTCTTTTTGTTCTTGACCGTGTTGTAGTTCCTCTGCTTGCATTCTTCGCATCTGAGTGTGATTTTGACTCTTGCGTCTGCAGCCATTCTTTCGGCACCTCCTATTTTATTTACCCGGAAAATGCGGGCATTGCCTCCCTGTATATGGAGCGAAAAAGGCCGTCTGCGCGAAAAAATGCGCGCAAAAAGAAACCTCTCGTCCGACAGGTAAGTTGAAGTATAGCACACCGCCCCGCCGCGGTCAACAATTTTTTGCGGTATTTTTCGCCTTTTTTCAAGGCTTTGCGGCGACTCCGCGGCCGCATTCCGCATCTTGTTGTGCCCGCCGCTTTTCAACACAAAATATGTGTGTTATAATAAAAGTACCTTATAGCCTTCCCCCGGGGGAAGGTGGCGCGAAGCGCCGGATGAGGGATGTTCCGGCCTCTGCCCTGCCGCGGGATGCGGCGCGGAGCGCCGGATGAGGGACGTTCCGCTCTCCGCCCCGCCTTATAGCCTTCCCCTGGGGGAAGGTGGCCGCGGAGCGGCCGGATGAGGGACGTTCCGCTCTCCGCCCCGCCGCGGGAGGCGGCATGCGGGAAAAATTATTTCAAGGAGAAACACTATGCGCGTGATGGCGATCGACTACGGCGATCAGCGGATCGGCCTGGCGGTGTCGGACCCGACGGGCCTGCTCTGCGGCGAGGCCTGGACGATGCAGGAATGGAACATGGAGCGCGCCTCGCTGCGCATCGCCGAGGAGGCGGCGCGCCGGGAGGTCGGGACGCTCGTGCTCGGGCTGCCGAAGAACATGGACGGCAGCGAGGGCCCGCGCGCCGAGAAAAGCCGCGCCTTCGCCGCGCTGCTCGAGGCGGACAGCGGCTTGGAGGTCGTGCTCTGGGACGAGCGCCGCAGCAGCATCGAGGCCCACGCGATCCTGCACGCCGCGGGCAAAAAGGAAAAGGTCCACCGCAAGACCGTGGACGCGGTCGCGGCCAGCCTGATCCTGCAGGGCTATCTCGACAAAAACAGATAAAAAAGCAAGAAAAAATTGCCAACAGGCGGTCTTTGCGCGCGCGCAAGGGCCGCTTTTCGTTTGGAAGCAAAGAGAGAATTATCCTTCTTTTTTCCCGCTCGCGGCGCACATACTGTTACATGTGCGGCGAGGAGCACGGAGAGGAGAATTTTTCCATGAAAAAAAGAATAACGGCGCTGCTCGGCGTGCTGCTTTTGTTCGCGCTGACGCCCTGCGCCGCCTGGGCCGAGGAGCTGCTCGTCGGCGGCCAGGCGGTCGGCATCGAGATCAGCGCCGACGGCGTGATCGTCTCGGGCTTCTGCGAGGTGCAGACCGAAAAAGGCGTCGTCTGCCCCGCGCGGGAGGCGGGCTTCGCCGTCGGCGACCTGATCGTGGGCATGGACGGCGCGCCGATCCGCAGCGCCGAGGACCTGATCGCCGCGTCGGCGGCTCTCGGCGGCGGCGAGGCCGAGGTGGAGATCCTGCGCGGCGGGGAGACGCAGCGCCTGCGCGTGCGCCCGGCCCTGTCCGAAACAAGACAGTGGCTGCTGGGCCTGTGGCTGCGCGACGGCGTCTCCGGCATCGGGACGATCACCTTCATCGAGCCGCACAGCGGGCTCTTCGGCGCGCTCGGCCACAGCGTCAACGACGAGAGCAGCGGCCGCAGCGTGCCGCTGCGCGAGGGCTGGATCAGCGCGGCGGAGATCGTCTCGGTCAGCCCCGGCGTGCCCGGCACGCCCGGCGAGCTCTGCGGCGGTGCGTCCGCGGAAAAGCTCGGCAGCGTGGAAAAGAACACGGCCGCCGGCATTTTCGGCCATCTGAGCGGCCCGCAGAACGGGCGGCTCGTGCAGACCGGCGAGATCAAGACCGGACACGCCAGCATCGTCTCGACGCTCGCGGGGCACGAGGCGAAGGAATACGCCGTCGAGATCAACCGTGTGTACAGCGAGGGCGGGCAGACCCACGCGCTGCTGACCGTGACGGACGCGGCGCTCTCCTCCGGCGCGGGCGGCATCGTGCAGGGCATGTCCGGCAGTCCGATCCTGCAGGACGGCAGCATCGTCGGCGCGGTGACGCATGTGTTCGTCAACGACCCGCGGCGCGGCTTCGCCATCGGGATCTACGACATGCTCGACGCGGCCGGAGCCGCGGCGCAGGCGGCCTGAAAGGCGCGGAGACGGCGTCTGCGGACGCCCTCTCCGCGAATCGGGCGGTGTACATAAAAAAAGTGTTGACAAACGCAGATCGATTTGATAGTATAATCAAGCCGTGGCCAAGTAGTTCAGTCGGTTAGAACGCCGGCCTGTCACGCCGGAGGTCGAGGGTTCAAGTCCCTTCTTGGTCGCCACATGCCCCTTTTTTAAGGGGCATGAACTTTCGCTGATATAGCTCAGTAGGTAGAGCGCATCCTTGGTAAGGATGAGGTCGCCAGTTCGAATCTGGCTATCAGCTCCAAAAAGCACAGCACCCCAACAGGGGTGCTGTGCTTTTTCGTGTTGGTCGTATTCGAACTGGCGACCTCAAATGCGAAGCATTTTACAATAAAGCGAAGCAGCCGCACAGCGGCGCTTCGCCAGTTCGAATCTGGCTATCAGCTCCAACTAATTGAGTCTAAAATCTTTTGGTTTTAGACTTTTTTTGTTTTTCCTCCAACTTTTTGAGAGAAAACGCAAGAATGGGCTTTTGCACAAAAAGACTAAAGTATTGAGGAAAGTATTGAGGAAACCCTTTTTTCCGACATTTTCGGCAGTGTGGCGCGGGTGTTTTTCCCGCGCCGCTTCCGGAAAAAATCCAGATTCCTGATTGAGAAGAAAGAGCGTTCCCGCTCACAGGGGGTATCTGTCCGGATTGCCGTTTGTGCACACAGTCTTCTTTCAAAAAAACCGGGCAAAGAATCAATAAAACCGTTTTTTCACGGTTTTTAGATGATTTTATTGATTCCCCGCCGGATATAATGCAGGTGTAAGCTCAAGGATGGGCTTGAAAATACCCAGTAAGGAACAGCGCTCTCCGGAACGGAAGCGCTCAGGATAGAAGAAAAGAGCCCCGGTAAGGGGCACATGGAAAAGGAGCAAAAACCATGAAACAGAAAAGATTTGTTCGGACCCTGATTTCCCTCGTAATGATCGCAAGCCTGTTCGCCAGCTTCGGCCTGACGATCTATGCTGACAATGATAACGCGGCGGAAGAGATCTCCGAAGAGATCGCCGAAGTGGTCGAGCCCGTCGAAGAGCCGGCGGAAGAGATCTCCGCAGAAGAAACGGCCGGTCCAGACGAGACCGAAGCAACCGCTGAGGTCACCGACCCCGTCGAAGCCGAAAAAATCATCGAAGCGGAAGAGAACACCGAGGCAGAAGTAATTGCCGAAGCCGAAGAGACCGCCGAAGCGGAAGAGGTCATCGAAGCAGCTGCCGAGAGCGAAGAGCCTGCAGAAGCCATCGAGGCCGTTCAGACGGAAGAGGCTGAAGAGATCCCGAGCCAGCCTGCCGCCTACGAAGTGGACTTCGCCTACAACGGTCAGACCTTCGTTCTGCAGGGAGACAGCTCCAGCAACCTGGACGTCCTCCTCGCCGATCTCGGTGTCAGCGGCTCCGTCGCCGCCGTGTCGAGCAGCAACCCCGATCTCTTCTCCTGCGAGCAGGTCGACGGCGTGTGGGTCGTCTCTGCAAAGAACGGCTTCACCTCTGCCGAATCCCTCTCCATCACCTTTGAGGACGGCACGGTCCTCGACCTCAATGTCAACGACGACTTCGCCGGCAACAGCTCCGGCCTGATCATGTGCGTATACGACGAAGAGACCCAGGCTCTGACCATCAAACTCGCCGACGGCGCGGAGATCCCCGAGCTGTTCATCGAGGGAGAGAGCGCCGAGGATCGTCTCGCCCGTCTGAGCCAGTATGCTGTCCAGGATCTGGGCGGCCAGAAGGGCCTCCTCAGAAGCCTCCGCAAGGATGTCACGACCCTCGTTATCGAGGAAGGCGTCACCGGCATCGGCTGGGACGAGAACCGCGGCAAGAGCTGGGGCGTGTTCCAGGAGTTCAGCGCCCTCACTACCGTCAAGACCTGCTCCACCCTCGTCAACATCGGCTTCAGCGCCTTCCGCAAGTGCCTGAATCTGACGGATTTCGACTTCGAGTCCTGCGTCAACCTTGAGACCATGCGCCAGCAGGCCTTCAGCGTGACCGCAATCGAAGAGGCCGACCTCTCCAACACCCAGCTGACCGTGATCGACAGCGGCGTGTTCGCCTGCGATGCTCCTTACGTCGACCAGCTGGCCTCCACGCTCAAGACCGTATCCCTTCCCTCCACCGTCACGGTGATCCATGACAATGCCTTCGACCGCCGCGACAGCATCGAGTCCATCACCTACGACGCTGCGCACTATGACCACAGTGTTCTGAGCAACGGTGGAAACAAGGTCTACTTGAGCTCCAACACCTTCAAGGCCTCGACCGGCTACACGGTCGACGTCGGTTCCGATGTCGAGTACCTCCCCGAGGGCTTCTTCAAGGCCTTCAACAACACCGATCAGGATATCAACTTCCTCGGCCGCGACGACAACGATCCCGACACCGTCAGCGCCCGTGTGGTCGAACTCGAAGAAGGCGCCATCAATATCGAGCGCAGATATACCCGCGAACCCTACTACAGCTTCCCCTCCTCCATTATCGTGGACGAGTCCGGTGTGGTCTACGAGGCTGCTGAAGACGGTCTCAGGATCATCTACTTCTCTCCCTCCGTCAGCCAGTATGTCCTGCCCGAGAGCGTCTCCGTCAACGGAGAGGCCATCGCCGTCAACGCTGAGAGCATCAGCGCCTACGCCGACGGCCAGACGGTCTGCAAGCTCAGCTACAGCCTCGATCCGGACAACAGCCGCGAGGATCTGACGATCGATAGCGAACTCCCCGCTTTCCGCACTTCCAGCCAGGTATTCATCGTCAACTCCGGCGCTGACGAGATCGCCTCCTTCTCCTCCGACGACCTCCTCGAGATCAGCTACACCGGCACGGCCGCCGACGGCGCCCGCTACCGCTACGACCTGATCGGATGGATCGTGGACGGCGAAGAGATCGAGCTCGGCGCAGTTCTGAAGCTCGACGGCGACAAGACCCTGAGCCCCAGATGGGCGGAGACGAAGATCGACGAGCCCGAGAACGGGGAAGAAGCCGCTCCGGCGGCTGCCGAACAGATTGCTCCTGCCCCCGCTGAACTGGCTGCACCCGCCGCCGCTCCGGCTGCCCCTGCCGTTCACGTCAACGCTCAGGCTGAGGCAGAGGCAGAGACCGGGATCGTCGAGACAATCGTGAACGAGGCCGTTCCTATGGCCGCACCCCAGCAGATGCAGGTCTCCGCACCGGGCAGTGTTGAGACTCTCTCTCCCGCCGCTTCCGCTGCTGCGGGAATCTCCGGGGCAGGCGCCGCCGTCTTGGTGCTGATCGCGGTCCTCGTTGCCGCGTCTTTCGTGATCATCCTGGTCTTCCGGAAGAACAGAAAAGAGCAGGCCTGATGAGGTCGCCGGTTCGAATCTGGCTATCAGCTCCATAAAGGAAGAAGCCGCCCAAAGGGGCGGCTTCTTCCTTTATCAAGATGTTCGTTTCGAACTGGCGACCTCAAATGCGAAGCATTTTACAATAAAACGAACAGCATCGCCGCGCGATGCTGTTCGCCGGTTCGAATCCGCCCGGCAGCTCCAGAAACGAAAAGGCCGGTCCCTTTTGGGACCGGCCTTCCGCTGTGCGGTATGGATCAGGTGAACACGGTGCAGGTGTTCGTGATGGTCATGATGCCGACGATGACGGCGTTGATGATGCCGGCGATGTAGGGGTTCTTCGTGGCCTTGCAGATCATGCGGGAGATGATCGTCGAGCCGAAGAGGATCAGCACGATCGGGAACAGCCACAGCACGAACATCGGATAGTTCGGGTCGGCCATGGTCTTCTGCATCCACATCATGTGATTGGCGCTGTAGTAGGTGATATACTGGATCGCGGGGATGACGATCGCGGGGGCGGCGGAGAGAAGGCCGCGGACGGCGAAGACGAGACCGAGCTGATCCGCGTGGAATGAAAAACGCCGCCGGGACGGCAAAAAAAAAGAAGCCTGCTGCCGCAGGCTTCTTTTTTGCTTTTTTATCAGCCGATATACTCGTCGCGCTTCGAGAGCTGCTTGACCAGCACGAAGGCCAGGACGAAGACCACGAGCACGAAGACCACGAAGGTCGTGGAGAAGCTCTCGGTCTCGTTGACGGCGATGTAGTCGTACAGGCCGTGGATCACCGTCGGCACCAGCAGCGCGAGGAAGCTCCAGAAGCGGCTGACGGCCGTTTCGCCGCGGTTCGCGCTGCGCTTGGCCAGACCGTAGTAGGCGCCCATGAACACGCCGAAGCAGGCGTGGCCGGGCACGGCCGTGATCGCGCGCGCAATCGCCGCGCCGACGCCGTACATCAGCACGTAGCCGATGTTTTCCCACAGCGCGAAGCCCAGCGAGACGAACACCGCGAACACCACCGCGTCGAAGCGGCAGTTGAACTCCGGCGAGCGCCAGGTGCGCCAGCGCAGGATGAGGTACTTGAAGCCCTCCTCCGACAGCGCCACGACGACGAAGTACATCCAGATCGGGTAGGCGGGGTTATCCTCGCCGCCCGGCAGGAACCAGGCCAGCGCGATCGCGCCGAGGCTCTCCGCCGCCACGGCCAGGAAGGTCGCGACGATGCCGAGGAGCACCAGCGTGAGCAGCAGCTTGCGCGGCTCCTTCTCGATGCGGTCGTGCCGGTAGACGTAGACGAGCAGGATGATCGCCGGCAGGATGGCCGCGCCGATCAGCAGCGCCATCGGCGCGAGATAGAGAAAGGAAAAGATCAGTGAGATCAGCATAACGTTATCCCTCGATCGGCAGCGTCCAGTAGTGCTGCTGGAACAGGTCGGTGAAGCGGTAGGTCATCAGCGCCTGCCCCGCGGGGAGATACGCGTCGTAGACCTTCAGCTCGCCGTCCACGATCATCGGATCGCCGAGCATGTAGCTGTCCTGATAGCTGCCATCCGTGCCGTAGTAGTCGCAGAGGAAGTCGATCCGGTCGCCGTCGCGCAGCGCGCTCACGACCTCTTCTTTCTCGGCGTAGGCGTCGGCGTGCTTGAGATCGACGCTCTCGCCAGCCTGGGTCAGGCTCTTGGCGACGGTTTCGGTCTCGCCCGCGTAGACGCTGCGCGCGCCGACGACGGAGCCGCGGCCCTCGCTGTCGAAGGAGATCAGCAGCTCGGCGCGCTCGCCGTTGAGCAGCACCGGGACATAGCCGGTGTCGACGCGCCCGGCCCCGCTGCCGGTGCTGTATTCATGGTAGTAGGCGATGAAGTGGCCGTTGATCGTCAGCCATGTCAGCTCCTGCGGCGCCATGAGCTCGCCGTCGGCGCTCCATTCGTACACGTTGTCGCGGCCGAGGTCGATGTAGCCCTCGCCGTCGTAGAAGAACATGTTCAGGTCGAGCTCGCGCACCAGCTTCCACTGGTCCTCGCCGAGCACGATCACGCGCTCGCCCGCGGCGTTCTCCGTCCAGACGAGGGCGGAGGGATCGAAGAGGTTCTCCGCGATGTAGGCGGCGGCCTCCTCCTGCGGCATCGAGCGGCCGTAGAGGTAATCCGAACTGCCGGAGAGCCCGGCCATCGAGCCCATGTCCCCGCCGAGGAAGGCGCTGATCAGGGAGTTGATCAGATCCGCGTTCGAGGAGGAGGCGTACGAGCCGCCGGACGAGCTGCCGTAGCCGGACGAGCCGGACGAGGAGCCGTAGCCGGAGGAGCTGCCGTAGCCGCTCGGATAGCCGAAGCCGTAGCCGCCGGACGAGCCGGACAGGCCGTACTGGCTCAGATCGCCGAAGAGCGAGGAATAGGGGCTGGAATAGCCGCCGGTCGACACCTGGCCGGAGGTCTCCAGCGAGGCGAATTCACGGATGCACTGCGAATAACTTTCATCCAGACCGATGGCGTCGTAGGTCTTCACGGCCTTGTCGACGTTGGAGAGCTTGCGGTAGGGGAAGTAGATGGACACGCCGTAGGCGTTGTTCATGTTCGAGGAGGTGCGGTTGTACTTCACCGCGCCAAGCAGCGCCTGCGAGAGCTTCTGGCCCTCGGCGTTGCCGATGTTGCTGGCGAAGTGCACCAGGTCGATCTGGTCGATGGCGGTGCTGCGCGCGAACTCGCGGGTGTTGCTGCGCGCCTGGGAGACTTGGCTGTACTCCTTGTCGGCGATCATGCCGCTGATCGACTCGGAGAAGGCCTTGAAGGCGGGGGGCACGGTGTAGGACAGCTCCGCCAGGTCGACCACGGAGAGCGTGGCGGACTGGCCCTGCGCACCGCGCGCACAGGCGGTGACGAAGTCGTCGACGATCTGACGGCCGATCTCGGTCGTCGGCGTCGAGGTGTTCTGCGAGAGCTTGGTCAGCCATTCGGTGTAGTACCAGCCGGTGCCGGGCTCGGTCTCCTCGGAGGCGATGAGATAGTCCGCCAGATCGGAGAGCATCAGCCCGTTTTCGAGCGTGCCCATCAGGCAGGCGTCGAAGCCGACGAAGTCGAACTTCACGCCGCCCTTCTCGAGCGCCTGCTTGATCCCGGCCAGGGACATCGAGCTCTTCGAGCCGTAGCGCTGGTCATAGCCGAAGCCGCTGACCGAGCCGCCGCCGTGATCCCAGAAGATCAGCTCGTAGCGGTTGGCGGGGAAGGTCTTGGCGCTGTACGCGATAAAGTCCGCGAGCGTGTCCGGGTCGGTCATCGAGCCGGTGCCCGCGTTGTTCTTGAGCACCTTCAGGTTGCCGGTGACGACCTGGTAGATCTGGTTGCAGCGGGTGCTGACGACGTTGTTGTTCCACCTTGTGCAGCCGCCCGTGTAGACGATCAGGTTCACCTTGTCGCCGATCGTGGCGCGCGTCATCTCCAGCAGGTCCTTGGTGGCCATGCCGCCGCGGGCCTCAAGGTCGGTGCCGCACATGTAGACCATGATCGTCACGACGTCCTTGTTCCTGCCGCGGATCGTCGTGAATTTTTCGCGCGCGCCGTCCGCGACGGTCTGGCTGAGCGCCGCGGTGGTGTTCTCGGGCTCCTTCCAGTCGGACTGCTGGGCCGCGCCGAGGATGCCCTGCAGCAGGGAGCTGTTCAGCGCGGGATTCGTCGCGGCGGGCGTCGGCGTGGGCCTGGGCGTCGTGATCACCAGCGCGGGCGTCGGCTGGACGTACTCGACCTGGCTGCCGCCGCCGAGGAAGGAAGAGAGCGTGCTCTTCCCGCCGAAGAGCAGGATGAGCAGGATCACGACGATCAGAAGCGGGCTCTTGCCGCCGCCGCTGCGCCGGCCGTTGTAGTTCCCGCCGCCCTCGTTCTCCGAAAAGCCGGGTTTGCCGGACTGCTGCGGCTTGAAGCCCTCGCCGGAGCCGACCGGGCCGGTGTTCAGACCCTCGCCGCGGCGATAAAGACCGGAGCCTTCGCCCTCGATCCGTTTTTTTCTGCCTTGCGGACGATCGTTTTCCATGGTGCTGCGCCTCACTTTCGTCAAGTGTTGCTTCGATAATAAAACAGTATAACAGCTTTTCGCGCAAAACGCCAGTACCGCCGCGCGCTTTTTTGTTGATAAGACGGGCGCGGTCTGTTATAATCTGCTCATAAAGAGCAAAGAAAGCGGGTGAGCCTGTGCCGACCGGAAAGGAATACTTCGAGTCGCTCGGACTGGAGATCGCCAAACGGAAATATTACAACGCCGCGAAGGTCGAAAGCGTGATCGGGGACTTCTCCCGCCGCGCCGCCGCGCTGGAGGAGGAGAACGCCTCGCTGCGCAAGCGCGTGGAGGCCCTCGCCTGCGGCAGGGAGGAGATCGGCGAGGCCATCCTCTCGGCCAAGACCATCTCGCAGCAGCTCATCGCCGAGGCGAAGGAGCAGGCCGAAACCATCCTGGCCGACGCGCGCGCGGAGGCCGGACGCCTGACGGCCGCGGCCGAGGAGCGCGAGCAGAAAACCATCCGCGCCGCGCAGGAGAGCTATCTGCAGCTGCGCGGACAGTGCCAGGAGGCCGTGAGGCTGCTCGACGGCGAGTGGCAGCGTTTTCTGTGCTCCTTCGGCGACGATCTGCCGGAGAAGAAGGAGGCCCTGCCCGGGGATCTCGCCGACAGGCTGGGCGCGCTGGCCGCCTGCATCGCGGAGATAGACGAAGAAAACACAGGGGAAGACTTTGAACAGGAGAACGAAGACATGAAAGAGATCAAGACCCTCGACGATCGCGATATGGAGACCGTGTCCGGCGGCCTGGCTCCCGCGCAGGCGGCCATGGACAGCGCGATCAAAAAACTCAAGACGGCAAAGGAAGAGACGGAGTTTATCAAAACGATCGCGAAGAACGACGATCACCGCAAGGCCTGAAAAGGCGCGGCCCGCCGTCTTGAAAACGACCCGTCCGGGGAAGCCCCCGGACGGGTCGTTTTTTCTTATCGGAGCTTATTCGGCAAGGAGCTCCGCCTCGCGGAAGGTCTCCTCGACCAGCCTGGCGTAGGAGGCGAGGGGGCTGCCCTCCGGCGGGAGGATGAGACGGCAGCGACGGACGCGGTATGCCGGCTCGGTCAGCACGTCCCAGAGCGCGTCGAGATTGCCGCCGAAGTACTCCGGCAGTCTCATGCCCTCGCGCAGCACGGCGTAGAGCTCCTCGCGGTCGCCGCAGGCGGAGAGGTCCAGCACGAGCGTATCGCCGCGGAGCGTCTCGAACAGCGCGCGGCAGCCCAGCTCGATCTCACGCATCGCGGTCTCGAAATCGCGGGTGTACCAGGGGTCGTCGATCTCCTCGCCCGTCCGTCCGGCGTAGTCGAGCAGGTTTTTGACCTTGCCCTCCGGGTCGCCGCCGAAGAAGCGGCGCGTGCGGCCGATCGTCAGCTCGTCCATGCACACGAGCAGGTCGAAGGCCTCGTAATCTCCGCGCCGCAGCATGCGCGCGCAGTGGCCCGCACAGTCGAGCCCGCGCGATTCCAGCACGCGGCGCATCGGCGGGTAGATGCGGTTGCCCTCCTCCTCGTCGCTGACGCCGGCGGAGGCGGCGAAAAACTTGTCTCCAAGCCCTTCGCGCCGCACGAGATCCGTAAAGGCCAGCTCCGCGGCCGGGCTGCGGCAGATATTGCCCCAGCAGATGAACAGGATCTTCATCAGTCGTCCTTCTCCTTCGGGGTGTAGAGCTGCTCGAAGCCGCCCGTCTCCGCCGCGGCCGCGGCGATCGGGTCGACCTTTTTGCGCTTGAGGTTCGCGATCAGGATCCAATTATAGAGCATCAGCATCCCGGCGGCGGCGAGCAGCATCAGCTGCATGCCCATATAGCGCTCGTCCGCCAGGCACACGATCGCGAGAAAGGCCGCGAACATACAGAAAAACAGCGTATGCCACTGGTCGGAGGAGGAGAAGGCGAAGCCGGCCACCCGGAAAAAGGCCAGCAGCAGGAAGCAGCAGGCCACGACCTCGACGCCGTAGGACCAGACGATGCCGTTGATGGAGTTGACCTTATAGCAGGTGACGAGCCAGAAGGCGAAGAGCAGCATCGGCGCGGTCTGCAGCGCGCACACGAGCTTCAGCCGCGGCTCGTCCTCGTTGGCCTCGCGCATGACGAAGGGGAAGCCCGCCCCGGAGATCAGGCCCAGCGCGGCCAGCACGCGGTAGAAACCGACGTTCCGGTCCGCTTCGGACTTGGCGAAGAGCGCGATCGCGCCGAGGCACATCAGAGCGCCGAGGATCCATCTCAGCGCGCCGTAGAGCAGCCCGTCGTTGCGCAGGGCCTTGTTGAAGGCGCCCGGCAGGTAAAAGCGCTTGTCGCGCCAGCGCCGGACAAAGCGGAAGAACACCGCGCCCGCGGCCAGGATCGCCAGCGGCACGAGGACGTTGAACACGCTCGGGTCCGGCAGGCCGTCGTCGTTGAAGGCCACCTGGAGCTGCAGCCAGCGGATGAAAACGCCGAAGGCGCCCGCGCCGCCGACGTAACAGGTTTTTTCCAAAGCGTCTTTCTGCATATTTTCAGACCTGCTTTAATAGAATGATAACAGAATAATTTTACCCCCTTTTGCCCATGCCGTCAAGACAAACTCCCGTTCCGGGACGCGGCTGGGAGGGACAGGCCGGGAGACAGGCATGAAACGAACGATCCTCTACGCTTATATCGCTCTTCTCGTCGCGGTGGGGCTTCCCTTTCTCGCCAATCTGGGCGAGCGGGACGCGCGCGCGGCCTCCGGCGGAGGAGGAGAGGCAAATCCGACGCCGACGATCGCGGTGGACGAGGCGCCCCTCCCCTCCGCGCCCCCTTCTCCGGTCGCCGCGCCGCCGCCCGCGCCGGAGAGCATCGCCGTGCTGATGAAGGACGGCTCGGTCGAGCAGATGGACATGCAGGACTACCTCACGGGCGTCGTCGCCGCGGAGATGCCCGCGGACTTCCATCCGGAGGCGCTCAAGGCGCAGGCCGTGGCCGCGCGCAGCTACGCGATGTACTGCGCGTCCTTCGCCAAGCACGGCCCGGCGCAGGTCTGCACGGACTACGCCTGCTGCCAGGCCTGGCGGAGCGAGGAAGACTGCAAAGCGAAATGGGGAGAGCGATACGATGAAAACATCCGAACGATACGTTCCGCCGTCGGGGAGACGCGGGGAGAATATCTTGCCGCCGGAGGCGCTCCGGTCTTTGCGGCTTTTCATTCGTCCTCCGCCTCGCGGACCGAGAACAGCGCCGACGTGTGGAGCGCGGTGCCGTATCTCGTGAGCGTCGAGAGCCCCGAGACGGCCGAGGACGTCCCGAACTACATCAGCTTTGTGCGCTGCAGCCCCATCGATCTGCGCGATACGGTGCTCTCCGCGCGGCCGGAGGCGGACTTCTCCGGACCGGAGGAAAACTGGGTGGGCGAGCTGCGGCGCGACGGCAGCGGGCGCGTCGCCTCGATCGTTCTGGGCGGGGAGAGTCTCGACGGGAAAGAGATCAGAAAGCTCTTTTCCCTTCGCTCCACGGCCTTCACGCTGGAGTATGACGCCGGCGTGTTCACCTTCACCGTCACGGGCTTCGGCCACGGCGTCGGGATGAGTCAGTACGGTGCGGATAAGATGGCGCGTCAGGGCGCGGATTATACGGAGATCCTGGCACACTACTATCCCGGCACGGTGTTGGTGAAACCCTGAAAAAGCCTCGCAGAGTTTTTCGCCGCAGCGAAAAAGTCAATACATCGTGTTTCCCGGGGGCGTGTACCTCGGGAAACACACTTTGCGCCCCGCAAGTGTGCGAGCACGGCGAGTGCGCGCAGCGGGGCGAAGCCCCTCAACGAAAAGCCCAGCGGAGCGGGTTTTCGTTGAAAAGAAAAAAAGGAACTGTGATTTCTCACAGTTCCTTTTTTCTTTCGTAGGTGCAGAAGCAATAGCGGATCCCGTCCTCCTCCTGCCATTCCCCCGCCTCCGCGCAGATCCAGTCGGGGTCGGCGTCGAGATCGGGGAAGAAGCTGTCCGAGGGCGGGGCGAGCTCGATCTTCGTGATCTCCACCCGGTCGAGATACGGGAAGAACTGGCGGAACACGCTGGCCCCGCCGATGACGAAGCACCTGTCGTATTTCGCCGCGAGCGAGAGGGCTTCCTCCGTCGAGTGGGCGGTCTCCGCGCCCTCGATCGTGATATCCTGCCGGGTGACGACGATGTTGTGCCGCCCCTTCAGCGGCCTGCCGCCGGGGAAGTCCTCCATCGTTCTGCGCCCGACGATCACGGCCGCGCCGCGCGTTTTCTCGCGGAAGTGCGCGCGGTCGGCGTGCAGCACGACGGGCTGCGTCCCGCGCGCGCCGATGCCCCAGTCGGAATAGACCGCGACGATCGCGTCCATCACGATCACCCCTTACACGGCCACCGGGATCTTGCCGGTGAACTCGTTGTATTCATAGCCCTCGACCTTGAAGGAATCGCGCGTGAAGGCGTAGAAGTCCTTCACCTCCGGGTCGATGAGGAACTTCGGGGCCGGCTTGGGCTCCTTCCGGATCAGCTCCTCGATGACGGGGACGTGCCGGTCGTAGATGTGCGCGTCGGCGATCACGTGGATGAACTCGCCCGGCTCGAAGCCGGAGATCTGCGCGAACATCATCGTGAGCACCGCGTACTGCACGACGTTCCAGTTGTTGGCGGCCAGCATGTCCTGCGAGCGCTGGTTGAGGATCGCGTTGAGCTTCTTTCCGCTGACGTTGAAGGTCATCGAATAGGCGCAGGGGTAGAGCGCCATCTCGCTCAGGTCCGCGAAGGTATAGATGTTGGTCATGATGCGGCGCGAGGCGGGATTGTTCTTGAGGTCCCAGATCACCTTGTCGACCTGGTCCATGTCCCCCTCGGGGTAGTGGTGCTTCACGCCCAGCTGATAGCCGTAGGCCTTGCCGATCGAGCCGTTCTCGTCGGCCCAGGCGTCCCATACGCGGGCGCGCAGGTCGTGGACGTTGTTGCTCTTCTGCTGCCAGATCCACAGCAGCTCGTCGATCGCGCTCTTCCAGTAGGTGCGGCGCAGCGTGAGGATCGGGAACTCCTCGGAAAGGTCGTAGCGGTTGACGACGCCGAACTTTTTCACCGTGTGGGCGGGGCTGCCGTCCTCCCAGCGGGGACGCACCTCGCGGTCGGTGTCCCATACGCCGTTGTCCAGGATGTCGCGGCAGTTTTGAATGAAGATCTCGTCTGCTCTGCTCATGCTTTTCTTCGCCCCTTTGCGTTTTTCATCGCCTCAAATCTTACCATACGCCGCGCCGAAAGTAAACACCGAAGCGCCCGCGGCGGAATACAATGGGACGGAAGAGGTGATGCGCTTGAAATTTGCGGTCGTCGGAGGCGATACGCGCCTCGTCCGGCTCGCCGAGCTGCTGCGGCGCGACGGACACCGGGTCTGTACATACGCGCTCGAGCGCGCCGATCTCGCGGAGGAGATCCCGAAGGCGGGCTGCCTGCAGGGCTGCGTCTACGGCGCGGACTGCGTCGTACTCCCCACGCCCGCGGAGGCGGGCGGCTTTCTTTTCGCGCCTTTTTCGGGCGAAAAGCTGCGGGCAGAGGAGCTCGTCTCCGCCCTGTGGCAGGGCCAGCGTCTCTTCGGAGGACGGCTGGGGGACGGCCTTTGCCTCGCGGCGCTGCGCCAGGGCCTCGTCGTCGAGGACCTGCTGCGCCGGGCGGATTTCGCTGCCGGGAACGCCGCGCTCACCGCCGAGGGCGCGCTCGGCGTGCTGATGGCGGAGAGCGACAAAAGCCTCTGGCGCAGCCGGGTGCTCGTCCTCGGCTGGGGCAGGATCGCAAAATTCCTCACGCTGCGGCTGCTCGGCCTGGGGGCGAAGGCGTCCGTCGCGGCGCGGAGGGCGGAGGCCCGCGTGACCGCCACGGCTCTCGGCGCGGAGAGCTTTCCTTTTTCCGAGCTCGAGAGCCGCATCGGAGACTTTGATTTCATCGTCAACACCGTGCCCGCGCGGGTGATCGGCGACGGGGCGCTCTGCGCCGCGGCGGAGGACGCGCTGCTGCTCGAGCTCGCCTCCGCGCCGGGCGGCTTCGACCGCTCGCTCGCGGACAACATCGGCCTGCGCGCGATCGCCGCGCCGGGCCTGCCGGGACGCTGCGCGCCGCGGCGCGCGGCGGAGCTGATGCGCGAGGCGATCTGCGCCTCGCTGGAGGAAGGAGATGCCTGAGGTGGAAAAGAAAAAGCTGGGGCTCGCGCTCTGCGGCTCCTACTGCAGCTATGAAAAGCTCTTCGCGGCGGCGCGTCCGCTCGCGGAGGAATACGAGCTCGTCCCGATCATGAGCGACACCGCCGCCGAAACCGACACGCGCTTCGGCACGGCCGCGGAGCATATCCGCGCGCTGATGGAGCTCTGCGGCGGGAAGCGGGTCGTCACCACGATCGCGGAGGCCGAGCCGCTCGGGCCGAAGCTGGGGCTCGACGCGCTGCTGATCGCGCCCTGCACGGGCAACACGCTCTCGAAGCTGGCCCACGGGATCACCGACAGCGCCGTCACGATGGCGGCGAAGGCCCATCTGCGCAACGGCCGTCCGCTCGTGATCGCCTTTTCGACGAACGACGCGCTCTCCGGCTCGGCGGAGAGCATCGCGCGGCTCTTGAATCGCAAGAACGTCTACTTCGTGCCCTTCGGGCAGGACGATCCGCAAGGGAAACCCTGCTCGATGCAGGCGGATTTCTCGCTTCTCGGCGCGGCGGTGGAGGCCGCGCTCGGGGGCAGACAGCTCCAGCCGCTCGTGCTGGGCCGATAAAAGAAGAACACCCCCGAAACGGGGGTGTTCCGCTTACTTGCGGCGCCGCGAGAGGGATCCGGGAGCTTCACCTGCCGGAGTGCCGCCCACGGGAAGGACGCGGCGGGCTTTAAGCGAGGGGCATTATAGCATGCCCCGCCGCGGCGGCATGGCGCGCTGTCACAACTCGCAGCTTTTCTGTCACGAACGGCACAGCGCGCAGGCCGTGCGGGCCGCGAGCGCGGCGTTGTTCAGCACGAGCCGGATGTTGCTCTCCAGACTCTCGCCGCCGGTGAGCTCGACCACGCGCGCGAGTAGGAAGGGCGTGGTCTCCTTGCCGTGCACGCCCTTTTCCCCGCACTCGCGCAGGGCCTGAGCGATCGCCGCGTCGATGACTTCCTTGTCCATGGCGTACTGCTCGGGGATCGGGTTCGTGACGAGCATGCCCCCGCGGTAGTCCAGATCGCGCTGCGCGCGGAACATGGCGGCGAGCTCCTCGGGGGAGTCGGCGCGGTAGTCCACCGAAAAGCCGCTCTTCCTCGTGTAGAAGGCGGGCAGCTCGTCCGTGCCGTAGCCGATCACGGGCACGCCCTTGGTCTCGAGATATTCGAGCGTCAGCCCCAGGTCGAGGATGGACTTCGCGCCCGCGCAGACGACCATCACGGGGGTCTGCGCCAGCTCCTCGAGGTCGGCGGAGATGTCCATCGTCGTCTCGGCGCCGCGGTGCACGCCGCCGATGCCGCCCGTGGCGAAGATCCGGATGCCGGCCATGTGGGCGATGATCATCGTGGTGGTCACGGTGGTCGCGCCGTCGGCCCCGCGGGCGACGAGCGCGGGCAGGTCGCGGCGGCTGGCCTTGGCGACCGCGCGCCCGGCCTTGCCGAGGTGCTCGATCTCCCCGCGGCTCAGCCCCGCCTTGAGACGGCCGCCGATCACGGCGATCGTCGCGGGGACGGCCCCGTTGTCGCGGATCGTCTGCTCGACGCGCAGCGCGGTCTCGACGTTTTTCGGATAGGGCATGCCGTGGGAGATGATCGTGCTCTCGAGCGCGACGACGGGTCTTCCTTCGTCCAGCGCGGCCTTCACCTCGGGGGATATGTCAAGATATGGATTCATAGCGTACTCCTGAAAAAACAGATTTCACAAAACGAAGGATATGGATGCCCTCCATATCCTTCAAGCGGACGGCAGAGCGCCGACCGCTTGAAAGGCAAAACGAGAACTTTGCGAAAAAGTTCCCGTTTTGCCGTGATCGAACGATGAAAGGGGACTCCCGTCCCCTCTCTTCGCTCTCCCCATGCGTATCGAAAGCGTCCCGCAGGGGCATAAGGTCTGAAGGATGATGGGCTTGCTTTCCCTGTCGGCACCGTCGCTTACTTCGCGCGGACGAAGGGACGGCCGTTGGCGCTCGGCACGCGGGCCTTGCCCACGAAGAGCACCAGCACGATGATCGTGACCACGTAGGGGATCATCGAGATCAGCTGCATGTCGATGCCGGACGAGCCGCCGAGCACGACCTTGAGGCCGGAGCAGAAGCCGAAGAGCAGGCAGCCCAGCAGCGCGCCGTGCGGACGGAACTTGCCGAAGATGACCGCCGCGATGGCGATGAAGCCCTGGCCGACGATGGAGATGGGACGGAACTGGTTGGAGATGGCCATCGTGACGAAGGCGCCGCCGAGACCGGAGAGGAAGCCGGAGATGCACACGCAGGTGAAGCGCATCTTCAGCACGTCGATGCCCAGCGTCTCGCAGGCCTGGGGATGCTCGCCGCAGGCGCGCAGGCGCAGGCCGAAGCGGGTCTTGTAGAACACGAACCACACGACGAGCGCCGCGATGAAGACCAGGTAGGTCGCCGCATAGTTGGCGAAGACGTTGTCCATGAAGCGGCCGAAGACCGTGGAGGTGTCGAACACGCCGCGGAATAGACGCGGGATCTTCATGGAGGCGTCGAGCGGGATGGTGTCGGTGGAGTTGAACATGACCTTGGCGATCATGATCACGATGCCGGGACCGAGCATGTTGATGGCGGTGCCGGCGATGGTCTGGTCGGCGCCGAGGTTGACCGTGGCGATCGCGTGCAGCATGCCGAAGAAGGCGCCCGCAAGACCGCCGCAGAGGAAGCCGATCCAGGGGTTGCCGGTGAAGTAGGCCACGACGGTGCCGGTAAAGGCGCCGGCGGTCATCATGCCTTCGATGCCGATGTTGATGACGCCCGAGACTTCGGAGAAGCAGGAGCCGAGCGAGGCGTAGAGCAGCGGCGTCATGTAGATGAGCGTCGCGTAGAGCATGATGCCGATGGTGTTCAGAAAGTTTGTCATTTGTCAGCCGCCTCCTTTCCTTCCGCTTTCTTGTCCGGTTCCGCGGGTTTCGGTTTTTCGGTCTTTCTCTTAAGGAATTTCAGACGCGTGAAGATGATCGAGATCGCGATGAAGAACACGACCGTGCCGACGATGACGTTGATCAGCTGCGTCGGAGCGCCGACGAGGTTGAGCTTGCTGCCGCCGAAGGTCAGCGCGCCGTAGAAGATGCCGGCGATCAGCACGCCGAAGGGATTCGAGCAGCCGATGAGCGCCACGACGATGCCCGCGAAGCCGAAGCCCTCCTGCGAGGAGAACACGGAAATGCGGCTGCCCATGCCCATGAGCTGCAGCGAGCCGCCCAGGCCCGCCAGCGCGCCGGAGATGGCCAGCGCCGTGAGGATCGAGCGGTTGACGTTGATGCCGCCGTATTCGGCCGCGAACTTGTTCGAGCCGACGGCCTTGAGCTCATAGCCCAGGGTGGTCTTTTCGATGATGAACCACACCAGCACGGTCACGGCGATCGCCACCAGGATGCCCCAGTTGGCCGTGGGGCAGAGGCCGAGCCGGTTGATCAGGTCCTTCGACAGCAGGGTGCTGGCGTTGTCGGAGATGTTCTTCGTGGCTTCGGCGGTGCCGTCGGAGTGGATGGCCGGGATGCCCGCGATGAAGTTGGACAGATAGAAGGCCACCCAGTTGAACATGATCATCGAGAGCACTTCGTTGATGCCCCACTTGGTCTTGAGCACGCCGACGATCACGCCCCAGATCGCGCCCGCGAGCATCGCCGCGAGGAAGCACAGCGGGATCAGCACGATCTTCGGCAGGCCGCCGGCGAGGATGCCGACCACGGCCGCCGCCATCGAGCCCATCACGAACTGGCCCTCGGCGCCGATGTTGAACACGCCCGTCTTGAACGAGAAGGCCACCGACAGGCCGACCACGATATAGGGGATCGAGTAGACGATCACGTAGGAAAAGCCCTTGAGCGAGGTGACGCTGGTGATCAGTCTGCCGTAGGCCTCGCCCACGGACAGGCCCATGATCGCGAGGAAGATCGCGCCCACGAGGAAGCCCAGCAGGATGGAGAGCAGGATGTGGATGAAGCGATTTTCCGCAACGAAGTTCAGAAAGCCTTTTTTCTTACTCATTCCTTTTTCCCTCCTCCCGCCATCATCAGGCCGAGCTCGTTCTCATTGGCGTCCTTGCCCGGGAGCGAGGCGACGATCTTGCCGTCGAAGATGACGTCGATGATATCGGACAGGCTCATGATCTCGTCAAGCTCGAAGCTGACGAGCAGGACGGCCTTGCCCTTGTTGCGCTGGTCGACGATGTATTTGTGCACGTACTCGATCGCGCCGACGTCCAGGCCGCGGGTCGGGTTGACGGCGATGAGCAGGTCCTTGTCGTTCTGCACCTCGCGCGCGATGATGACCTTCTGCTGGTTGCCGCCGGAGAGCGTGCCCGCCGGGCGCTTCTCGCTGTTGCCGGGGCGGATGTCGTACTTTTCGATCGATTCCGTCGCGTGCGCGAAGATCGGGTCGCGCTGGAGGATGTTCTTCTGCGAATACGGCTCCTTGCCGTAGTTCTGCAGGATCAGATTGTCCTCGATCGAGAAGTCCAGCACCAGGCCGTGCTTCTGCCGGTCGGCGGGGATGGAGGACACCCCGTGCTTGAAGCCGAAGTTCGGCGTCTTGTTGAACACGTCCACGCCGTTGACGAGGACCTTGCCGGAGGTGCCCTTGCGCAGGCCGGTGATGACCTCGACAAGCTCGGTCTGGCCGTTGCCGTCGATGCCCGCGATGCCGACGATCTCGCCGCGGCGGACCTGCAGGTCGAGGCCGCGCACGATCTCGATGCCGCGGTAGTCCAGGCAGTGAAGGTCCTGCACGTCCAGCACGACCTCGCCGGGCACCTGCTCGGGCTTGTCGACCTTGAAGGTGACGTTGCGGCCGACCATCATGCTGGCCAGGTCGCTCTCCGTCACGGTCTCGACGTCGACGGTGCCGATGTACTTGCCCAGGCGGATGATCGTGCAGAAGTCGGCCGACTCCTTGATCTCCTTGAGCTTGTGGGTGATGATGATAATGCTCTTGCCGTCCTTGACGAGGTTGTGCATGATGTCGATGAGCTCGACGATCTCCTGCGGCGTGAGCGAGGAGGTCGGCTCGTCGAGGATCAGGATGTCGGCGCCGCGGTAGAGCGCCTTGAGGATCTCGACGCGCTGCTGCATGCCGACGGAGATGTCCTCGATCTTCGCGTCCGGGTCGATGGACAGGCCGTAGCGCTCGGAGATCTCCACGACGTTTTTGCGCGCCGTGGCCATGTCGAGCTTCACGCCCTTGGTCGGCTCGGTGCCGAGGACGATGTTTTCCGTGACCGTGAAGGGCTGGACGAGCATGAAGTGCTGGTGCACCATACCGATGCCGGCCGCGATCGCGTCGCGCGGGTTGTTCATTTCGATCTTCTTGCCGTTGACCAAAATGTCGCCGGAGGTGGGCTTGAGCAGACCGTAGAGCTGGTTCATCAGCGTCGATTTGCCCGCGCCGTTTTCGCCGAGGATCGCGTGGATCTCGCCTTTGTGGACCGTGAGATTGATGCCGTCATTGGCCGTGAAATCGCCGAATTTCTTGACGATGTTGCGCATCTCGATGACGGGCGTATTCATGTCCACATACTGTTTTGCCAAAATAGACCGCCCCCTGTATCTGAAATAATGTTCTCTCTTAGTTCTCGAGCAGACGGAAGAAGGCCTCCGCCTCCGCGGCATGCCGGCCGCGGCAGATGATGTGGTGGTTGTTGATCGGCCTGGTCAGGAAATAGCTGAAGTCGTCGAGCTCGACCTTGATCTGCGTGCGGCAGAGCATGTCGCTCCACGGCACGTCGACGATGCGGCCCTCCTGCGCGTGGAAGCGGCTGAGGTCGCCCTCGCACTTGAAGATCGTGCAGTCGCCCTCGTCGAAGCGGCCCTGAACGGCCACGCCGATGCCGGACTCGAAATGCGTGTTGAGCGTGAAGTCGCGGAGCATCGTGACGGGGATCGTGCAGTGGGCGAAGACCGCATAGCCGTTCTTTGTGTCGAAGCGGCTGGGGTTGCAGAGGAACAGAGGCTCGTCGGTGATCGCGCCGAGCACGGCCATCGAGATCAGCGCGGGCATGTCGCCCTCGCAGCCGCCCCAGATGCCGCGGGCGTTGAGGATCGCCAGACCCAGGCAGCCGGTGGTGTGCACGGTGTCGAGCAGGTCGAAGCAGCGCACCGTCAGGCCGCAGAGCCCGTATTTATCGATCAGACGCTGGAAGGCGCCGTAGACGTACAGGGCCTTTTCGATCTCGGCCTTGTCGAAGTCCTGCGCGAGGAAGAGATCGGCGTACTCGTCGCGCTCATAGCTCTCCTTTCCGATCTCGGCGATCAGCTCCTCGATCGGGATGGACACGAAGCCGAGCCCCAGCTTGTCCATCAGGGCCTTTTCGGAGTAATTGCTGGCGATCAGCCAGTCGGACGGCGCGCCGATGCAGCCGAGCTTTTTGCCGCGCAGTCTCGCGCGGGCGCGGTGGGCCAGCGCCAGGGCGCGGATCTTGCCGGCGACGTCCTCGATGTCGCCGTGGAGGATCTCGCCGCTGCCGCCGTGCTTGTTCAGGAAGCTGAGGATCTCCATCGAGGCGGCCAGGGAATTGCTCTCGCCGCTGGTGAGGATGTAGCAGTGACGGCCCTTGAGCTGCTCGAAGACCTCGAGGAAGAAGCCTTCGCTGCCGCCGGAGGCGACGTAGAGCAGGGCGAAATCGTCCGCGAGATACTGCTCGAGGGACACTTTTTCAAGCTTCTCGCCCAGCGCGTCGGACAGCGCGTTGACGAAGCGGTGCATCCGCTCCTCGGTGATCTGGGAAAGAGGGCTTCTGATCTGATAGAAATCAACCATAGACATTTTCTCCCAAACTACAAAAGATACTTTATTGTAACATACGCCCGACGGTTTTTCTACTGTTTCTTCGCGCAAAAGATAAAAAAAGAACACGGCTTTTTCGAGCCGTATTCTCAGACGAAGACGAAGCTGCGCATGAGTGCTTCGACGTGCGGGGGGAGAGCGAAGAGAGGGGATTCATTCAGTTAAGGATACAATTAACCAAAACTCACGCTTACGATACTTCCATATATGATTTTGGAAGTATAACCCATGAAAACGCAGAAATCCTTTTTTGAGCAGAACAGTGGCACTTATACGCAGGTTGGCGATGTGCTCCTTCCGAACCTTACCATTGGAGAAGATGGACAGCAACCTATCGGCAAATATGGCCGAATGCGGAAACGCTATCTGAAAGAGCAGCACTCCTTGATCTATTTGGAACTACTGCTGTCCGGGAAATTGTATCCGTACCTATTGGAAATCGACGAAGCCTGCGAGGAACGAAGCGAGTTGCTTGTCCTCCAGATGGCCACGCGCGAAGGTGTGACCGAAGCGCTCAACGCCTCCAATCAGATGGAGTGGGTGCGTCGCATGAACAGCATCCGCAGCCGTGCGGAAAAGATCGTGCTGAACGATCTTGTCAATTGCTGAGGGAGGTGTCGAGATGCTGATTCTGGAAGATCAATGTTGTCAAGGGTGAATTTCCCGTCTTGTTACGAGCTGCGTAGCGGTGGACCCCATCTTTTCCTGCAGTTATCAGCCA
>JBGUZD010000129.1:0-33112 GCA_045222695.1 Candidatus Limivicinus sp. | reverse complement strand
CGTCCGCCGGCATCACCCTGACCACGTCCCTGTCCTCTCTGGTGACCGGGGTGGCGGTGACGCCGAAGGTGGCCATGACCGGCGAGGTCTCCCTCCAGGGGGAGGTCAAGCCCATCGGCGGCCTGCCGGAGAAGCTGATGGCGGCTCAGCGGGCGGGCGTCAAGACCGTGTTCATCCCCGCGGAGAACGAGGAGGACCTGCGGGATGTGGCGCAGGAGGTGCGTGAGCAGCTGGAGATCATCCCCGTGCGCCAGGTGCAGGAGGTGCTGGAGCATCTCGGCATCCGCATCCGCTGCCCGGAGCTGGTGGCATCCTGAAACAAACTCCCCTGCGGCCTGGCCGCAGGGGAGTTGAACATTCATGCAAAAAAGGGGGCTTTTCAAAGGGAAAAGCACGTGCTATAATGCGTGCAACTGTATAATTTTCCAGAGAGAGGTGTGTTCAAATGAAAGAAAAGAATCCGATCCCCGGCATCGGCGGCGAGCGCTACGTCCCCTATGCCGAGCGCAGCGGCGAGGAAGCCGTGGTGTTCTTCACCCGCGATCTCTCCGAGACCGGCCTGCAGAAGATCTTTGACCGGGTGGGCTCCGTGCTGGAGGGCAAGGTGGCCGTCAAGCTCCACACCGGCGAGGCCTACGGCCCCAACTTCCTGCCCCGCCCCTGGGTGAGAGAACTGCTGGAAACCCGCCTGCCGGACGCGACCATCGTCGAGACCAACACCTATTACGACGGCAGCCGCTACACCACCGAGCAGCACCGCGAGACGCTGAAGATCAACGGCTGGACCTTCTGCCCCGTGGATATCACCGACAGTGAGGGGACGACCACCCTGCCTGTCACGGGCGGCAAGTGGTTTGACGAGGCCTATGTGGGCAAGACCCTGCCGGACTACGATTCGCTCCTGACGCTGACCCACTTCAAGGGCCACACCAGAGGCGGTTTCGGCGGCAGCAACAAGAACATCGGCATCGGCTGCGCGGACGGCCGGATCGGCAAGCGCGATATCCACACCCGCACGATCATGTGGGACACCCGCAAGGAAGAGCTGATGGAGAAGATCTCGGAGAGCACCAAGGCCACGATCGACTATTTCGCGCCGCATGTATGCTATATCAACACGATGCGCAACATGTCCGTCTCCTGCGACTGCGAGGGACCGGAGGCCGAGCCGGTCGTCACGCCGGACGTCGGTATCGTCGCCTCGCTGGATATCCTGGCGGCGGACAACACCTGCATGGATTTGATCTACGCATTGCCCGGGGGAGGCGGCAAAGCGCTCGTCGAACGTGTCGAGAGCCGTCATGGCCTGCGCCAGCTGAGCTACATGAAGGAACTCGGCATGGGAAACGACCGCTATATGCTGATCGATATCGACAACGGCGACGCCGTGATCACGGCCGCCGAGGCGGTGAAAGACGTCGATCCGGAATGGAAGCCGGATCGTTATAATGTCTTCTGGGGCCGGAACAGACGTCCCTGAAGCGCCACAGGACACAAGAAACAGTCTTCGGACTGTTTCTTTTTTCACGCAGTTGTGCTATACTAACTGCAATCATCAACAAGGAGACTGCCCGGATGGTACAGATGAACAGCACGCCGCAGACCGCGCTGGAGGAACACCGCGCCTTGACGCGTCTGCCGCTCACGCTCAACAACGCCCGCGAACTCGGCGGTATTCTTCTGAAAGACGGCCGTCGGGTCAAAAAAGGACTGCTGCTGCGCACGACCCGCCTCTTTGACGCGACGGAGGAAGACCTTTGCAGGCTGCGGGATGACTATCACCTCTCCCTGGTTTTCGACATGCGCGAACGGGAGGAGCTGGACCGTGCGCCGGACCCGGAGATCCCGGGCGTGAAATGGGTGCATACTCCCGTCATCGATTTCGCCTTTCTCCGCGCCAAGCTGAGCGAACGTCCCGACAGGGGCGATCCCCCCTTTGATCCGGAGACCTTCGACGGCGCGCAGATTCTTCCCTGGATTATCGAAGGCGCGCGCGAGGGAAGACGGCTCGGAAGGACCGACCTCGGTCTCGGCGCTGCTTATGCTGGATATCTGGCGGGGAACAAGGGACGGAGAAGCTTTGGGCTTTTCTTTCATGAGCTCGCGGCCAACCGCGAAGGCGCTGTGCTATGGCACTGCCATACGGGAAAGGACCGTACGGGGATTGCCGCCGGGCTCATTCTGGATGTACTGGGCGCAGACTGGGACACGATTCTGAAGGATTATGAGACGTCCAACCTGTTCTATCGGAGCGATGTGGAGAAAATGGAGCAGAGGCTCCGCCGCATGGGCGTCGAGGAGGAGATCCTGGCACCTTTGTGCGGCTTCGTCGGCGTCCACCGGGATATGCTCGAGAATGCCTGGAAATATATGGACAGAGAATGGGGCGGGGCGGTCGGCTATCTCACGTCGTGCTGCGGTGTGAGTATGGATGAGATCGAGACGCTGCGTGGGAGATACATCGAGGCTTTGGAATGAGACTGTTTGTCGCCGTACAGCTGGATAAAAAGATGAAGGACGCGCTGCGCTCCGTTCAGAACGAGATGCGCCGGCGCGGGGTTGAGGGGAATTATACGCGCCCGGAAAGCCTGCATCTGACACTGGCTTTCATCGGGGACTATCCCGATCCGGATACCGCGCTGGAAGCGATGGAGGATCTCCGGTTTCGGCCCTTCGAACTGGGGCTTAAGGGACTTGGGACCTTCGGCGAGCTCTGGTGGGCAGGCCTCGAGGGAAGCGGGGATCTCGAGGCGCTCGCGCATCAGCTGCGCCGTACGCTTGCGGAGGCGGCGATTCCCTTCGACCGGAAAAGCTTCCGGCCGCATATCACGCTGATCCGCCAGGCGAGATACCGAAACGAGCCCCGATTCGATTCCATCGCCGTTCCGCAGGCGCGGATGACGGTGGAGCGTATAAGTCTGATGCTCTCCACGCGGGGAAAGAACGGCATGATCTACACGGAACTCGGCGGCGTTTCCGCCGCATCGGAAGAGAAAGAATAAAAAACCGGAGAAGATGTTATGAGACTCAACGAACTGAGAGCGGGCCAGTCCGCTCTTATCGAGAGTGTGGGAGGCGAAGGGACGCTTCGCCAGCACTTCCTGGATATGGGCGTTATTCCGGGCGCGGAAGTGACGATGATCAAACTCGCCCCGATGGGCGATCCGATGGAACTGAGGATCCACGGCTACGAACTGACGCTCCGTCTTGCGGATGCGGAAAAGATCGGGATCCGTCCGATCAAAAAGAAGGCTGTGCCGGAAAAGGGGAGAGAGGAAAGAAAAGCATCCGACCACCCCGGCCTGGGCGAGGAAGGCAAATTCCACCCGAAGGGAACGGGCGATCCGCTGCCGGAAGGAACGCTGCTGACTTTCGCGCTTGTGGGCAACCAGAACAGCGGGAAGACCACGCTGTTCAATCAGCTCACGGGTTCGAACCAGCACGTGGGCAATTTCCCCGGCGTAACGGTCGACCGCAAGGACGGCGTGATCCGCGGGCACGCGGATACCTCGATCACGGATCTTCCCGGCATCTACTCGATGTCGCCGTATTCCAGCGAAGAGCTGGTGTCCCGCGATTTCGTCCTGAAGAACAAACCGAAGGCGATCATCAACATCGTCGACGCTACGAATATCGAACGCAACCTGTATCTGACGATGCAGCTGCTGGAGATGAAGACCCCGATGGTCATCGCGCTCAATATGATGGACGAGCTGACCGGGAACGGCGGCACCGTGGACGTCAACGCCATGGAAGCCATGCTCGGCGTGCCGGTCGTACCGATCTCCGCGGCTCACAATCAGGGCGTGGACGAACTGGTGCGGCATGCGGTGCATATCGCACGCTATCAGGAGAGACCGCTGAGACAGGACTTCTGCAGCTCCGAGGACCACGGAGGCGCCGTACACCGCGCACTGCATGCGGTGGTCCACCTGATCGAGGACCATGCCGAACGGGCGGAACTGCCCGTACGCTTTGCGGCCAGCAAGCTGATCGAAGGCGATGCACTGATCGAAGAGCAGCTGGAACTGGATCAGAATGAAAAAGAGATGCTGGAACACATCGTGCTGCAGATGGAGGCGGAGCGCGGGCTGGACCACAGCGCCGCTATCGCGGACATGCGCTTTGAATTCATTTCCAAAGTATGCGAGAACTGTGTCATCAAACCGAACGAAAGCCGCGAGCATAAGCGCAGCGAGCAGATTGACCGGGTACTTACCGGAAAATACACGGCGATCCCGTTTTTTGTCGGTATCATGGGGCTGGTCTTTTTCCTGACCTTCTTCCTCATCGGACCGTTCCTGCAGGATCTGCTGGCAGACGGCATTGCGGTACTTGGCTCCCTGGCGGAACGCGGCATGGAGGCAGGAGGCGTCAATCCGGCGATCCGAAGCCTGGTGACGGACGGCCTGTTCGAAGGTGTCGGAAGCGTTGTAAGCTTTCTCCCACTCATCGTCACGCTTTTCTTCTTTCTCTCGCTGCTCGAAGACAGCGGCTACATCGCCCGGGTGGCTTTTGTAATGGATAAACTTCTGCGCCGGATCGGTCTGTCCGGGCGCAGCATCGTGCCGATGCTCATCGGCTTCGGATGCACGGTACCGGCGGTCATGTCGACGCGCACGCTGCCGAGCGACCGAGACCGCCGTATGACGATCCTGCTCACGCCCTTCATGTCCTGTACGGCCAAGCTTCCGATCTACAGCTTTTTCGTCAGCGCTTTTTTCCCGAAAAACAGCTGGCTGATCATCACGGGCCTGTATCTGCTGGGCATCGTGACAGGCGTGCTCGTGGCGCTGCTGTATAAAAAGACCCTTTTCCGCGGCGAGGCCGTGCCTTTTGTCATGGAACTGCCGAATTACCGTATGCCCAGCGCGCGAAACGTGCTGCAGCTGCTGTGGGAAAAAGCAAAGGACTTTCTGCAGCGCGCCTTCTCGGTGATCCTGATCGCGACGATCGTTGTGTGGTTCCTAAAGAGCTTCGATTTCCGATTCAATCTGGTGACGGACTCCCATGAAAGCATCCTTGCAGCCGTTTCCGGCTTGCTCGTGCCGCTCTTCCGCCCCGTGGGCCTGGGCGACTGGCGGATCGTGACCTCACTGATCTCCGGCTTCATGGCCAAGGAGAGCGTCGTGTCGGTCATGGAGCTGCTCTTTGCCTCCGAAGGCGTTCAGACAGCCCTTTCCACCCTGACGGCCGCTTCACTGCTGGTCTTCAGCCTGCTCTATACGCCCTGCGTGGCGGCGGTGGCCTCCATCCGCCGGGAACTCGGCCGCAACTGGGCGCTGTACGTGATTCTCTGGCAGTGCGCGCTGGCCTGGCTGGCGGCGCTGATCGTGCGGCTGATCGGCCTCGCGCTGGGAATGGGGTGAGCGGATTGAATGGCTGGGATATCCTGATCCTCCTGGCGGTCGCGATCCTTGTTCTGCTGGCGGTACGGGCGATCCGCAGCGGCAGGTCCGGAGGATGCCATGACCGCTCCGGCTGTGCGGGCAGCTGCGATGCCTGCGGGAAGGACTGCCGGAAAAGACAATAAAAGACCGCCCGCGCCCCTGGGGCGCGAGCGGTCGTTTGAAAGAAGCCCTTATTCTGCTTCGTCGGGATTGACGTGCACCATGATGTGCTTGACGCTGGGGAATTCGCGCTCGATGCGGTCATGCACGCGTTCGGCGATCGCGTGCGCGTCATAGAGCGTCATCGAGCCGTCGAGCCGGATCTCAAGGTCGACGTAGATCCGGCTGCCGAATTCACGGGTCCGGAGCCTGTCGACGCCGCGCACCTCCTTCTCCGAGAGGACGCAGTCGGTGAGGCTCTTTTCCGTCTCCGCGTCGGCGGCGCGGTCGACCATTTTGCCCATCGCGTCGCGGAAGATGTCGTAGGCGGCCTTGAGGATGAACAGGCAGATGACGAGGCTCGCGATCGGCTCCATGACCGGGTGGCCCATGCGCGCCCCCGCGATGCCGACGAGCGCGCCGACGGAGGAGAGCGCGTCGCTGCGGTGATCCCAGGCGCTCGCCATCAGCGAGGCGGAGTTCAGACGCCTGCCGAAGAAGCGCGTGTACCAGTACATGGCCTCCTTCACGACGATGGACACCGCCGCCGCGACGAGGGCAAGCACGCCCGGCATGGGCTGCGTGCCGCGCCCCTCGATGCTGCCGAAGGCCTTGTAGCCGATCAGCAGGCCCGTGACGGCCAGCACCACAGCGAGCACGATGGCCGCGACGCACTCAAAGCGCTCATGCCCGTAAGGATGCTCCTTGTCCGGCGCGCGGACGGAGAGCTTCACGCCGATGATGACGATGATGCTGCTGAGCACATCGGAGGCGGAATGCACCGCGTCGCTGATCATCGCGCCGGAGTGCGCGAGCACGCCCGCGAGCAGCTTGAAGAGCGAGAGTACCGCGTTGCCCGCGATGCTCACCAGGGAGACGCGTGTGGCGGTCTTTTCAAAATCCATGTCTGCGGACACGAAGAGATCCCTCCCATAAAAAAAGACGCCCGAACGGAAAGCTCTGTCCCGTGGGCGTCATCCACTGTCACTGTCAGTGACCCGGCTCCGAGCCTTCCGACTCGGCCTGTTCGAGAGTACTTTAGCAGAGAGCGGCGTTTTCGTCAAGCGCTAAGACGCCGGGGAGAGGAGAAAAAAACATGCTGTGGAACACTGAAGGCGGAAGCATCACACTATCCGATGCAAAAATGGAATACGTTCGTTTCGGACAGGGAGAGAAAAACCTTATCCTTCTGCCGGGCCTGTCGGACGGGCTGGCGACCGTGAAGGGAAAAGCACTTCTGCTTGCCCCGCCGTACCGGGTCTTTTTCGAGAAGTACACGGTCTGGATGTTCAGCAGGAGAGAGCCGCTGCCGGAAGGCTTTACGATCCGCGATATGGCCGAGGATCAGGCAGAGGCTCTGCGCAGGCTCGGGATAGAAAAGACGACTGTCATGGGCGTGTCCCAGGGCGGGATGATCGCTCAGGTTCTGGCTGCCGAACACCCCGGCCTGACGGGGGCGCTGGTTCTGGCCGTAACGGCTCCCTGTATCAACGACACGATATGCATGCGTGTGGAGAGATGGATCGCGCTGGCGCAGTCCAACGATCACAAAAGCCTCATGATCGATACGGCGGAGAACAGTTACTCCGAGGCGTATCTGCAGAAATACCGCAGAATGTATCCGCTGCTCGGCTCCGTCGGAAAGCCGAAGACCTATGACCGTTTTCTCGTGAACGCACGCGCGATCCTGGACTTTGACGCGCGCAGCATCCTGGACCGGATCGCCTGCCCGACGCTGATCCTCGGCGGCGAAGAGGACAGGATCGTCAGCGCGGAGGCCTCGCGCGAGCTGCACGGGGCGATCGCGGGGAGCGAGCTGTATATCTATCCCGGTCTCGGCCACGCCGCCTATGAGGAGGCAAAGGACTTCAACGAGCGTGTGTTCCGCTTCCTGGAGGGCTGAGACATGGCGGAGATCATCCGAAAGCGCCTGGTCTTTTCCGGCATCGTGCAGGGCGTGGGCTTTCGCTGGCGCGCCCGGCGAGCGGCTGAGGCGGTCGGCGCAACGGGCTGGGTGCGCAACGATTGGAGCGGGACCGTCACGATGGAGCTGCAGGGGACCGAAAAGCAGATCGAGAGCGTGCTCGCCGCGATCGAGCGCGGCAGCTATATCCGCATAGAGAGCGTTGACGCGCGGCGCATCCCCGCGGAGGAAAACGAGAGCGGCTTCTTCGCGGACGAGCGATGGTAAAGGCTGGAAGCGGCTTCATCAAACTGCCCAAGTATGCGCGTCTGCGCATGGACAAGTATACGAAAATTGAAAAAAGGAGGGAAAGAGCGTTGAGCTTTTCCCTCCTTTTTTATACAATAAACAAAAGAGGGAACACAGCAAAAGCAGCATCTGACAAGGGAGGAGAGAATCTCATGGCCCACAGACCGAACATACTCAAACTCGCGACCAAGATCAGTCTCGAGAGCCTGACCTACACAGGCATCACTTACAACGACCCCGAATACAAGGTCCTTGAGCCCATCGTGGACGACGATATGTGCCACATCATGATGCACATGCGTCTCGAGGCCAACCGCACGGCGGAGGAGATCGCCCGCCGCGCGAAAAAGGACGTGGATTTCACGCTTGAGCAACTCAACAAGCTCAAGGACGCCGGCGTCTGCCGCAGCCGCAAGGTGGACGGCAAGCTCTGCTGGTATTACCCGATCTGGGTGCCCGGCATCATGGAGGGCGTCCTTACCAACAAAGAAAACTGTGAGAAATACCCCGTGCTCGGCGAATGCTTCGAAGAGTACACCCGCGTGCGCGTGTCGATGCTGGCGCCCTTCCTGGATGCGGGCATGAACCTCGTGCGCGTCGTCCCGGTGCAGAGCGCGATCGAGAAAGACAGCCGCAAGGCGAGCTACGACGAGGTCGCCAAGCTCCTCGACGACGCCTGGGCCGTCTCGGTCGGCCCCTGCTCCTGCCGCCGCACGCGCCGTCTGATGGGCGAGGGCTGCGGCCATCTCGAAGAGGACATGTGCATGTACCTCAACGACAACGCCGTCAACTTCTCCGAGACCGGCGCGCACCGCCTCATCTCCAAGGAGGAGGCCTATGAGATCCTCAAGCGCGCCGAGGACAACGGCCTTGTGCACGAGCTGAATGTCACGCCCGGCTTCGAGGACACGACGGCGATCTGCAACTGCTGCAGCTGTTCGTGCTTCTCGCTGCGCATCGCCTCGTACTTCCGCGCGCCGGACGCGATCCGCTCCAATTACATCGCCAAGGTGGACAAGGACAAGTGCGTGGCCTGCGGCCAATGCGTGGAGAACTGCCAGCTCAACGCCGTGAAGCTGGGCATGAAGCTCTGCAACCGTCCGACCGCTGAAGACCGCCCGGCCGATACGCCGCGCAATTCGCTGTGGACGAGCAAGCACTACGATCCCGATTTCCGTGTCGACCGCACGAACGTCATGCCCGAGGGCACCGCGCCCTGCAAGGCGGCCTGCCCGGCGCACGTCCCGGTCCAGGGCTATATCAAGCTTGCCTCCGAAGGCCGTTTCGACGAGGCGCTCGAGCTCATCCGCAAAGAGCTGCCCTTCCCGGCGGTCTGCGGCAGGATCTGCAACAAGAGATGCGAGGAGGCCTGTACGCGCGCCGCGATGGACGCGCCGGTCGCCATCGACGAGATCAAGCGCTTCATCGCGGAGAAGGAGCTCTCCGGAGAAGCGCATTACGTGCCGAAGATGGTCAACCAGATCGGCAGGCCCTATCCGGAAAAGATCGCCGTCATCGGCGCGGGCCCCGCGGGCCTGAGCTGCGCGTATTATCTCGCGCTCAAGGGCTATCCCGTCACCGTATTCGAAAAGGAGGAGCAGCCCGGCGGCATGCTCACGCTGGGCATCCCATCGTTCCGTCTGGAGAAGAGCGTCATCAACGCCGAGATCGACGTGCTGCGCGGGCTGGGCGTCGAATTCCGGACCGGTGTCGAGGTCGGGAAGGACGTGACGCTCGAAGGCCTGCGCGCCGACGGCTACAAGGCCTTCTATCTCGCGATCGGCGCCTCGCAGGGTGCGAAGCTCTCCATCTCCGGCGAGGAGCTCGAGGGCGTGTCCACGGGCATCGACTTCCTGCGGAAGATCAACTGCGGCGAGCGTCCCGAGATCGGCGACAGGGTCGCGGTCATCGGCGGCGGCAACGTCGCGATGGACGTGGCGCGCGCGGCCGTGCGTCTCGGCGCTGCCGTCACCGTGTATTACCGCCGCGGCGAAGAGGAGATGCCCGCCGACCGCGACGAGCTCGAAGAGGCGAAAGCAGAAGGCGTGACCTTCCGTTTCCTCTGCGCGCCGGCCGAGCTGATCGGCGAGGGAAGAGTTTCCGAACTGAAGATCGAAAAGATGCTTCTCGGCGAGCCGGACGAAAAGGGCCGCCGCAGCGTGAAGGGCACGGGCGAGTATGAGATCGTGCCCGTCACGGCGGTGCTCTCCGCCACCGGTCAGCGCGTAGAGCTCGGCTCGATCGGCGTCCCGGCGGGGAAGAAGGGGACGGTCGAGACCGATCCCGTCACCTGCCAGACCGCGATCTCGGACGTGTTCGCGGGCGGCGACGTCGTCACCGGGCCGCAGTTCGTCATCGACGCCATCGCCGCCGGCAAGGAGGCCGCGGTGTCGATCCACCGCTTCGTACACGAGGGCCAGACGCTGACGCTCGGCCGCGATCATCGGGATTACAAGCCCTTTGACCGCACGACGGCGCAGATCACGCCCGGCGGCTTCGACAGCGCGCCGCGGCAGAAGCCCGCGCGCGTCTCCGGCGAGAGGGCGAAGAGCAGCTTCAACGACCTGCGCGAGGGCTTCACCGCCGAGCAGATGACGGCCGAGTGCGCCCGCTGCCTCGGCTGCGGCACGGCGGTCGTGGACGAATACATGTGCGTCGGCTGCGGCGTCTGCACGACCAAGTGCAAGTTCGACGCGATCCGCCTGGAAAAGATCCACGACGCGGACAACCTGGAGTATTTCCACACGCTCGGTCGCGTGGTGAAGAACGTCCCGAAGATCGGCATCAGCGCCGTGAAAAAACGCTTCGGAAAGCTCGGTGGCACGGATGCATGAGATCGGGCTCCTGCGCCAGCTCGTGCGGACGGTCACGGCCTTCGCCGAAGAAAACGGCGTGAGCGAGATCCTTGAGGTCGTCGTAGACTGCGGCGAGCTCTCGCTCGTGATCCCGGAATACCTCGAGGAGCTCTATCCCGTGGCTGCGAAGGACAGTATCCTCAGGGACGCAAAGCTGACGATCAACACGATCCCGGGGCTCGCGGAGTGCGACGACTGCGACGAGATCTTCAACGTCATCGAACACAAGGGCTACTGCCCGAACTGCGGCAGCTTCAGCAAGACCGTCCTGAGCGGGAAGGACTTCACGATCCGGGAGATCGTTGTGCCCGAGAAAGGCGCGGACGGGTAAGACAGAACAAAAAGATAGGGCTCGGGCCCTATCTTTTTGTTTTCCTTTCCCGGGAAATATGGTATAATCCCTTCAGGAAGAAAGAACGGAGGATCTCAAATGGACATTCGTGACGAGCTGGAGCTGCAGGACTGCCCCTTCTGCGGCGGCCCGGGGCTGCTGGAGGAGGAAAACGGCTGGTGCTGGTATGTGATGTGCATGGACTGCGGCGCGCAGACCGCGCACGCGGAATATAAAACGCCCGCCGAGCGGGACGAGGCCGCGCGCAGAGCGGCGCACGTCTGGAACATCGGCAAGGTCGTGCGCGGCGACATCGGCGAATAAGAAGGACCGCAGGAGGGCGGGAGCATGAAATGCTCCCGCCCCTTGCGCTTTCGGCGCGGAAATGGTACAGTATCCCTATCCGAAAGAACGGAGATGATCCCCATCATGGATGAAAAGACCAACCGCAGAAATCTGATCATGTTCCCCCTCGGCACCGTGGGGCGCGACATGGTCTATTCTCTTGTCACCAACTTTCTGCTGACCTTCGTGCTCTTTACCCGCTCGCTCACGGCGGCCCAGCTCTCGGCCATCACGGCCATCATGGTCGGCGCGCGCATCTTCGACGCGCTCAACGACCCGATCATGGGCAACATCATCGAGCGCACGCGCACGAAGTGGGGCAAGTTCAAGCCCTGGATCCTCATCGGCATGTTCTCCACCTCGGCGGTCATTTACGCCGCGTTCAACACGAAGCTGCAGGGCTGGAGCTTCGTGTGGTTCTTCGGGGTGATCTATTTCCTCTACAGCATCACCTACACGATGGGAGATATCTCTTACTGGGGCATGATCCCCGCGCTGAGCTCCGACGGCGACGCGCGCAACACCTTTACCGCGCGCACGACGCTCTTCGCCGGCATCGGCGGCACCGCTGCAAGCATCTTCATCCCGATGCTGACCACCGGCGCGAACGCCATCGGCGGCAGCACGAGCATCGCCTACGGCCGCATCGCCCTGGCGATCGCCTTCCTCGCGCCGGCCTTCTTGTGCTTCGTGCTCTTCGGCGTGAAGGAAAACCGCGCCTATAACGACGAGCCCGTGCCGCCCGTGAGCTTCAAAAAGATCTGGAGCACGATCACCGGCAACGACCAGCTGCTGTGGATCGCGCTGATCTTCCTCATCCACGAGATCGGAAACGGCGTGGTCATGTCCGGCGTCGGCTCGACCTATATCTACTTCGAATTCGGCTATGAGGGCGGGCTCTACTCGCTCTTCACCACCGTGGGCATGTCCGTCACGGCGCTGCTGATGATCTTCTATCCGGCCATCTCCCGCAAGATGCCGCGCAAGAGGCTCATGGGCGTGCTGATGAAGGTCGCGCTCGCGGGCTACGTGCTGATGATCGGCCCCGGTCTCGCGCTCAAGGCCGGAGCGGTGATGCTCGGCGGGATGGATCTGAAGTTCCTGCTCATCACGATCGGCTACATGCTCGCGAACTTCGGCCAGTACGGCTTCTATCTCATCTTGATGATCTCGGTCATCAACACGGTCGAATACAACGAATACCTCCACGGCACGCGCGACGAGGGCATCATCACCTCGCTGCGTCCCTTCCTGACCAAGCTCGCCTCGGCGCTGACGGTCGTGATCGCCTCGGGCACCTACCTGCTCACGGGCGTGACGCGCTATACCAACGAGATCTCCACGCTCGAGAACGCGGCGGCCTCGAACAGCATCACGGAGGCGGAGAAGCTCTCCAAGATCCACGAGCTGCTGCGCGGCGTGTCCCACGGCCAGTCGCTGGGCCTGCTGCTGGTCATGACGGTGCTGCCCGCCGTGCTGCTGGTCGTAAGCTACTTCATGTACCTCAAACGCTATAAGCTCGACGAGCCGGAATACGACCGCATCTGCGAGGAGCTGGGCGCAAGACGCGCGCAGAAAAAGGCATGAGCCTGACTTCCTTTGCCTTGCGCTTTGCCGCGCCCGTTCCGAAGGTCGAACAGTTTGACCGGTTTCTCTTTCTCGGCCCGCATCCGGATGATATTGAGATCGGTGCGGGAGCCACAGCCGCAAAACTCTCAGCTGCCGGCAAACAGGTGACATTCCTCATCTGCATGGACGGCCGCTACGGCCTCGAGCACGCGCCGGAGGGCACGACGCCGGAACAGCTCGTCGAGATCCGCAAGGCCGAGGCGATCGCCTCGGCAAAGGCGCTCGGCGTGGAGGACGTGCGTTTCCTCGGCCTGTGCGACGGAGGCTTCTACGACTTCGAGGAGCTGCTGCGCCTCACCGCGCGGATCGTCGGCGAGTTCAAGCCGCAGCTGATCTTCGCGCCGGACCCGGACGTGTCGAGCGAGTGCCATATCGACCACCGGCGCGTGGGGGAGTGCGCGAAGACGCTGGCCTTCTTCGCTCCCTTCGGGGAGATCATGGCGCGTTATGAGGCAGAAAGCGCCCCCGTGGAAGCGCTGGCCTTTTACATGACCGCGAAGCCGGACCGTTTCGTCGAGACCCGCGGCCTGCTGCCGCGGCAGCTTGAGGCGATCTTCGGCTGCCACCGCAGCCAGTTCCCGCCCGGCTGCGCCGACGCGAAGAGCATTTCCCTGTATCTGCGTCTGCGCTCGGCGGACTTCGGCCTGCGCGCGCTGTGCGGCGCGGCCGAGGGCTTCCGCGTGATCGGGAGAACACAGATGCATTGCCTGCCGGAAGCCGACCAATAACGCAGAACGGCAAGGAGACTGTCTCCGGTCTCAAAAGAATACGAAATAGATACTGCAGAAACGAGCAAATCATTTCTGCAGTATTGTTTTATCGATTGCGGCAGAATATGGCGGTAGTATTGTGATATAGAATCAATAATTTTTATATATTACGCACAAAAGAACAAATCATTGACGGTTTTGCTGACAGGAAACGATTATACTGTAATCAGGAACGATTATGAAGAATAGAAAGTTTACAATCAGGAGAAAGCCCATCCGAGTTTTGAGGTCTTTTTTGTGGAGAATAACGGGCACCCTTTTGGGAGTTTTTGTTGACATAACCTGTATTTTGTGATAATTTAACTTTGTATATCTATGCAAAGTTTTTACAGATTCTGTAAGTAAACGAAATAGATCTCCCAATAACAGTTTAAGCTTTAACTTTTGAATAATAGCAGATAGGAGGTGAGCAGAATGATAAACAAAGCAAAACGAATCCTGGCATTCTTTATTGTACTGGTTATGCTGTCCGGCATGATTGGGACGGATAATATCATGAAGCTCACCATCTATGCCGAAGACGCTGTCGAGCAGGGTTCGGCGGAGGAGCAGTCCGGCGAAGGGACCGCTTCTGCGGAAGCGACACCCGCTCCGGCTGAGACACCTGTGCCTGTTGAGACACCCGCATCGGTTGAGACGGCTGCTCCGGGTCCTGAACCAGTCGTACAGGGAACGGAGAATGAAAACGTCGGTACCGATACGTTGCCCGCAGAAGAGGAAACCACGGGGACAGAAAGCACGGCCGACGATTCGGCAAGGCAGCCTGTGGAGACAAAGAAGCCTGAAAAAGCAAAGACTCCGAAGGAACCTTATGACCATAAGGTCGAGAAGATCAAGGTAATTCCCGATTTGGAAATGAGCCTCTCCGGCATCCTGCCCGATACAGTCACCGTTCGATTCGAAAAAACAAAATACGAGATGGAGCAGGATGACAAAATCATCCTGTATATGGCTGAGATACATGTATACGATGAATCAGGAAAAGAGTTCAAGTCGACAGGTGAGATTACCGTCGAACTGAAAGGCGACCTGATCCGCAAGGCAATCGAACAGGAAAAGACGTTCGGCCTGATCGTTAACGAGAAGGACAAGGAAGCGGAGTTCATCAAGGCCAAGAAAGACACGATGACATTCCGCATCAAGGAATTCGATCTGTTCGTGCTCTATGAGCTCGTACCGGTCATCGATACGGAGACCGAAACGGCCGCTTCCGACGGACAGCCTGTCCAGACCGAACCGGCCACTACCGAAACAGAGACAGGTGCGACGGAAACCGAGCAAGACGTGACAGAGACCGAGACCGACGCGGCGGAAACCGAGACGGTAGTTCCCGAAGCTGAGAACCCTGTCTCCGAGACCGAGGAGCCTGAGGCATCTCCTGCACCGATCCTGTCGGAAGAGGAAGCAGAGGAAAATGACGGCGAAGAAGAGCCGGCAACAGAGCCTGCCTCCGACGCTGCTGAGCCTGAGAATGCTGAGGAAGACGAAGCAGAAGAGAAAGAGCTTTCTTACTGCTTTGCGAGTACCGAAGACGCACTTATGCTTCTTGCGTTTCTGACGGAACACGGGTTTGACTTCGAGTCGATCGCAGAGGTTCAGATTTCCGAGGGAGAAGAGACATCTGTCGAGATAGAGGAGTGCGAGGGCGACCGGAAGCTTATACCGACTGAGCACTTCGATCGGCTGATTCTTAATATTCTGATCGATGAGGAAACAAGCATCTGCGTGGTGCTTTCCTACCCCAGCGCGGAACTCGTCGAAAACACGCTGACTCCCGAGATCCCGGGAGAGGCGACCATGACGATCACGGGCCTCATTCCCGAAGGTTCGACAGCCGAGGCGACACCCGTTGAGGTCTCAATCGACGGAAACGATGCTCTGGCGGCCTACGATATCGATATCTTCGCGCCGGACACCGAAAGCGAAGAAATCTGGCAGCCTGGCGAAGGCGAGACCGTCACGGTGGAAATGTACGATCCCTCGTTTGAAGGTCTACTGTACGTCTATCATATGGAAGACGAAAACTCCGAACCGGAACTTGTCGCCTGCGTAGAAGCGAACGACGGCGAGATCAGTTTCGAAGCGGCTAGTTTCTCGGTCTATGTAATCGTTCCGGCTCCTGATCCAATCCCAGGCGGCGGCGAAATCGTACAGAATCCGAGCGAGCTTGCTCTGAATTACAGCAGAAAGTTTAAGCTGTCTGTCACGCAGAACGGCAGTGAACAGTATTTCAAAAATACTCTGAACGGGAACGGCGCTTTCGAATTAGGACAGGAAACAGATGCGGCTCTGTGGTCGTTTGAACCGACGGGAGAAGAGAACACTTACTATATCTCGACTGTTATCGGCGAAGAGACGTTGTACATGTTCAATACGAGCGGTTACCTGATGGCACTGAGACAGACGGAAAAGTCAGCGTTTGTGGCCATTCAGGGAACTGCCGGACGTTTACGTCTGAAGCTGGACAGCGCAGGGGAATACCTTCAGTATTCCGGCCGCGGAAAAGGAATCAGGCTGCACGAGGACGTTAATAACAACGGATTAATCCGCTTCACCTATGCGGAAAACCCAGGAGTGGAAGGAGATCCCTACGAACTGGACGGCGTCTCCTACGGCCTCATGCATTATAGCGGAGAAACCTCTGCCTATGCCATGATGGCGGAGACAAAAGCAGTCGGCAGCGATACCCACCTCGCTTCCAAGTCTCTGCTTGTACGTCATGACCCGATGGACCAGAGCGGATTGCTCTACGTGTCGAAAGACAGCGACGCAACTCTGTGGACATTCCAGTGGATCGAACAGGATCTGTACTATCTGACCGCAGGAAACCAGTATGTTCGTATTCAGGGAGGCAATATCACCCTGGTGGACGAAGCGGATGCATACTGCCGGATTCGTGTTATACCCGGTACTGGTGACAGAGCCGGTAAAGTACGCCTTCTCGGCATCGATTCTTCGAGAGCGATTGGGTTGAGCAGTAACGCATCAAACGGCTTTGGAGGATCCAGTAATGGAGGCAACAGAGAATGGCTGAACCTGATGCAGCTCTCCTCCGTCTACGGAGACGCGGATTTCGTGATGTATTCCGCTGTCAAGGTCGGCGTCAGCGACACGCTGAATGTGACCAACGGCAAGCAGGTCGTGATCTATACCCGTGTGTGGAACGAACAGAGCGAGGCCTACGAGTTCTATGCGATCGATCATAACGGAGACCTTGTGCCCTGCTATGAGTCCGGTGAATCCATTGTCTGGATCGGATCACAGATCAATACGCTTCTTTGGAATTTCACGGAATACTACTATGCGGGCACAACGACACCCAACTATTACTATGAACTGCAAAATAATTATACAGGGAAATACCTGGCTCCCCAGATCTCAGACGGACAGATCATGTCCGACAGCACGATCGGCGTCAACCTGAACGGAAGACGATACGGAGACTATTACAGCACGATTTTGGCCTGGGATGACCCGCATTACGACTATGCTGGTCTGAAGACCGAGAATGGTCATATCGTTTCTTGCCCGGTGGCTCAAGCCGAAACTTTCTACTTTGCTGTGATGCAGATCAGTGAACAAGAGCTTACCGAGGTTGAAACGGTCGACCACCAGCCGCTTGGTCTGGTCATGAAGATGGTCGATTTCAACGGGACCATTGTTTCTGGCGGCTCAGGCAACTCGCCCACCACGCAGGAACAGCTCGACGTGATGGGAACACGGGTGTACTCGGAAGGAAACTCGCAACCAGGCTTGCTTTCAACTGAACTGGTGGGCGGCCCTAGCGGTTATCCTACGGCGACCAAAACACAGAAGAGCCTTTCCCAGCTCTTTACTCGTGCGACGGAGGTTAATCATCTCTTCATCCAAAGCATCTACGATGGCAGCGGATACTATGAGTTTGACAGTACGCAAAACTTTGCGCATCTTCTGAATAACGGCAACTTTGTAGTATATCATGAGCTCGGCTCGGTCAGCGGCAGCGGAGAAACCCGACAGCACGGGCAGTTTATGCCGTACAACACGCTCAAACCCGGTATCGCAAACAGTGCGAATCCCCAGAATCTGACGGATATCCTTGCACATCCGCTGTCGGACAACTATCCGCGCAAATACGAGACGCTGTACGGATTCAATGAGCCGGACGATCATTACTTCGGCATGGAGATCGAAGGACACTTCATGATGACGCCGAACGGATATGACGCCTGGGGTCACGATATTGTCTTTGAGTTCGTTGGCGACGACGATTTCTGGCTGTATGTTGACGGACAACTGGTCATCGATCTGGGCGGCATCCACAAAGCGCTGGCAGGATCGGTCAACTACAGTACCGGCAAAGTCATAGTTAACGGAACCAATACGACTCTGTACGAACTGTTCGGAGAGCACTACGCTACTAAGAATCACCTTGAGCTCGATGATCCTGAGGTGACGGCATACCTCAACGGAGTTTTCACCACCAAAACAATAAACGGTGAGATCTGCCACGTTTTTAAAGACTACTCCACCCACACGGTCCGTATCTTCTACATGGAGCGAGGCGCCGGCGCGTCGAACCTCCGCATGCGTTTCAATCTCGCTACGGTGACGCCAGGTCAGGTTCTGCTTAGCAAGGAAATCACCGGGACGGACAAGCAGGATTACGCCAGCGTGAAGTTCCCGTTCCAGATCTACTACGACAACGGAGAGGGAGAACAGCTCCTGCAGCCAAGACAGAATCAGGCTACCAGCCGGTGGAATGTAGTGTACCAAAACAGCTCGGAGCCTGTCGAATATGCGGCGTCCGTTGAGATCGATCACGTCACATATACGGACGTATTCTATCTCAAGCCGGGACAGACCGCCGAGATTAAGATGCCGGACGATACGGTGACATACCGGATCCGGGAATGCGGCGTCAACACCACAATTTACGATCAGGTCACGTTCAACGGAGAAGACGCCACTGAACTTAAACCTGAAGGGACCAGCGAAACCTCGTCCTATTTTACCTCCTCCGCCACCCGGGAGGAGAGGGCGAGCGTCACCTTCAGCAATCACGTCGATCAGTCCGCGCTGCGTACGCTCCTGATCACGAAAAAACTCTTTGATGAAGCAGGCAATCCGCTCAGCGCCGAACAGGATAACACTCCGTTCCAGTTCCGCTTGTATCTGGGAGAGGACCTGTACCGTCAGGGTATATACTATGTTCGGGATCCGGATGGCAACTACTGCTATTATGACAATAGTGCAGGAGGATTCGTCTCTTCTGGTGAAAGCAACTTTGAAAACCTTTCTCCAGCGCAGCGCCAACAGGCAGAAGCCCAGAGTTCACCGAACGGAGCCATTTCCAAGATCATGGCCGGCTACAGCGTGGAAGTCCGGGATCTGCTGGTTGGAACCAAGTTTTCTGTAGAGGAAAGGTTCAGCGACAACCCGCTGGGCTACGATCTCAGGACATGGACGGAGATCGATGGCCAGACATATTACGGCTATAAGCGCGTGGAAGGCTCCTACATTATTGAACCGGGCGAAAAACCGAACGAGGGCGTGATCCGCGACAACAGCAACCCGCACATCGAGGTCCACAACCAGCGCGGCTGGGGCATCCGGGCCGAAAAGGCATGGTCGGATATGGACGTTATGATGGTACACGACGATGTGTGGTTCGCAGTGTTTGTCGACGACAGCCTGACTCCGCTGGAAGGCACGCTCAAGAAGGTCGACGCCAACAACTATACGAATTATTACTTCCCCTCGCTGATTACCGATACGAACTTTCAGCAATATCAAGTCCGAGAAGTCAAGGTTGATCTGAGTGATCCGAACCATCCGGTATTCCTCGGTGTCGTTGCAGAGAATACGGAACAGATCGAAATCGGCGGAACAGACAACACTGGACAACACGTGGACAATCTGTATACGGTCTCCTATAGCCAGGGGACAGCGACGGCATCCGTTTCCAACAGTCCGAACAAAATTCGTAATATTCGCACGGACGTTGTGACGAATACACGCGTGGGCGGCCTGCAGATCTATAAAACAGATTTGAACGGAAATGCTCTTGAAGGGGCCGAATTTGAGATCAGGCAAGGAGACACGACCATCGGCATATTCAGTTCTGATGGAGACGGTCTGGTGACGACTGCCTATCTCGATAACGGCAGCTACACGCTTCGTGAGACAAAGGCTCCAAAGGGATATCAGGCACTGGTTGAAAGCCTGTCGATCACGGTCAATTCCGGGAACTTCACGATTTTCGCAAGTGACGCAGAGGCCTTTGAATACGATGAAGAGCATCATCAGCTGACAGTCAAAAACATTCCCATCACGCTCCAAGTCGTCAAAGTGGACGGAAGAGGCGACCCGCTGGAAGGCGCACACTTTGCCCTGTACAGACAGGTGCAGGGAAACAACGGGCCGCAAAAGGATTATAGGCCGCTTTTCGGCTATGAGGATATCGTCAGCGGAAGCGACGGTATTCTGCCGGGAGTGAACATTTCCCTCGACGTTAAGACCTACTATCTGACGGAGACGCAGCCACCGGATGGCTATGAGCTTCCCGACCCGGTCAAGGACGTTTGCTTCACGATCGGAAGTACGGGTATCACGATTGAAACGAGCTCCGACTTTACAGGTTCGATTCAATCGGAGAGACTCAATGTCGGTGAAGCGAATGAGCATATCGCCTACACGATCAGAATCGTCAACACGATGGAAGTCTTTCCCGCCCCGTCCGGATTTAAGAGCACTACAAAGCCGTACGTCGGTATGCTCTTAATGGGCTTGGCGATTGGCCTCGTATCTTTCCTGTCTCGCCGCCGCCGAAAGGGCGAAGAGACGACAGAGGAAGGGATGAGCGCCTCAACTGATCGTGAGGATAGTGTGTTAAGGCGAGCTCCACCCGGAGAAGAGAAGATGTCCTCGGACGGAAATCCGCTTTGCCGTACAGGACCTCTGGAGATGCGGCTGCATACAGCCAGAGGGTCTCCCTCACATACAGAAAAAGAAGAGAAAACAGGAGATAAATGGAAGGAAGCTTTACCGATTATGAAGAACCTTAAAGCATTAGGAGCCCTGCTGCTCGTCGTTGTCATGCTCATGTCGCTGACGACCGCCGCCTTTGCCGCAGGTGTGGATCTGGGTGATGGCGAAGATAACAGCACTTTGGGTGTTGCAGGTGAGTTTACCGATTATGATGCGAGCAGCCCCAACAACACAGGTGAAGGCAGCAAGCAGACGCTTGTCAATTCCGTCAACATCAAGAAAGAACTGCTTTCCTTCAATGCAACCAGTCCGACGGTCTACGCCCCAGCGTTCACGTATACCTATACGGTAACTCCGGCAACAGTTACGGGGCTGACCGTTACGGACGCGGCGGCGAAGCATGCATCAAATGCGGCTGTCACAGTGCCTGTCAAGGCCGGTATCACAACGGGCCTTGTAGTTACCGGTACAGAAGCAGGAGAAGCGGGTTCTGCGACAAGCGCTGTCGGAACACTCGTCTTTACGAATAATACTGCTTTGACAAGTTCAGCCGACGGAACAGGGGAAGGCGTGAACACCTATGACATCAATCTGGACTTCAGCGGTGTTACGTTCCCCCAGACAGGTGTATATCGTTACGAAATTGCAGAGACTCTGGCAGGCGATTTAACGTACGATGGCATCGATGTGAAGGACGGAGGGGCCAACACTCTGTATTTGGATGTCTATGTTGACGGCACACCGGCAATCTACGGTTATGTCTGTATGACTGAAAATGCTTCCGTGGATCCTGCCACTACAACCAAGACGAACGGCTTTGTTAGTGATGGCGAAGGGGCAGGGGCAGATTCCTACTACACCTATGACCTGACCATCAGCAAGGAAGTTGTCAACGATAACTACGCTAAAATCAACATCGCGTTCCCGTACACGGTCATTTTCAACAACAACGGGAATTTCACCACGGACTATAAGATTACAGAAACGGCAGCTACCGGTTCAACAGGTATCGCCCCCGCTGCAGGCGCTCCGACTTGGAATGGTGTTGCACTCGTCAAGCATGGGGCAGATATTACCTATACCGGCATTCCTGCGGGCGTTGACGTCGATGTCTATGAGACCAACATCTCAACGGGTGTGATCTACAGTGTAGAAACAAGTGTGAACAGCGGTACTCCCGTTCTGGATGCCAGTGTGACCTGGGGAACAACGCCGGCAGATGTTGTGGCGCAAACGAACAAAAAGGACTACGAGTCCACCAAAGCAACTGTGGACACTACGGCGACCACTGCTGTGACAGAGGGCCAGACGCTTGCCATCACTAACACGCTGGTTACCATCTCTCCGACCGGTATCACGCTTCGTGTAGCGCCGTACGCGCTCATGCTCGGCATCGGTGTGCTTCTGCTTGTCTACTCCCGCAAACGCAAAGCCAAGGTGGAGGATTGATCCAGTCCACGCTTTTGGCAGCAACAATCATACGGGAAGAAAACTCTGTCGGGCGGTCTGAAACAGGGCCGCCCGACAGGAAAACATCGACCCATGCGGTCGATGCATCCGCCGCGGAGATCTCACGGCGGATGCATGAACTGCATGTGCCATGACAAACAGCAAATGAGCTTTCGTAGTCCCCGCCCGCAGCAGGCATGCGGCGGCAGAGATATGAGAGGGTTATATGAACATGTTGACCAAGAATAAACAGGTGAATGACGCCAAGGCGCAGGATGATCAGCGTTCCGAGAATGCCGCTCTGACAAAAAAGATCCGGCGCGCAGAGCAATCTGTGAAGGATTATCAGTTTTTTGTTCTGCGTCTGGTGATCCTCCTCGTTGTGCTGTGGGTTTTGTTTTTCGTGATCGTCGGCGTCACACATATGCCGAACGCAGATATGTACCCGCGCCTTGACTCGGGCGATTTTGTGCTTTTTTACCGTCTGGATAAAGACGTGAAGGCGCAGGATGTCATTGTCATCCGAAAAGAAGTGCCCGCCGTGGAAGGAAAGCATCTCTTTATTTGCCGTGTGGTCGCCGTAGCCGGAGATACGGTCGAAATAACCGAGGATAACCGGCTGCTCATCAACGGCAATTCGGTTGTGGAACCCAACATCTTTTACACGACTTCCCGCTACGAAGGCTATACCGAATATCCGCTGACGCTCCAGCAGGGGGAATGCTTCGTTCTTGCGGACGCACGCAGGGACGGCACCGACAGCCGGTATTTCGGCCCCGTCTCAAAGAGTGAGATCGAGGGAACGGTTATTACGATCGTTCGAAGGAACAACCTGTAACCAATACACACAGATCCAAAGACCATAATATATTGGGCGAAAGGAGGCTTGACGCAATGGACGACGAACTGCATAACCCACAGCCGCACGGCGCATCGACCAAGGCCGATGTGACGGCGGTACTCTCGCATGTCAGCGCCACGGGAAACACAGTCCTGTCTCTGCTGTCGGGCCTGCTGGCAGCCGTTCTGATCCTGTATTCCGCGATCGTCCTGTATGATACTTTCGCTACCCAGAGCAGCGCCGCCAACACCCCCTACGCCCTTCTGAAATACAAACCGACGGAGCTGATCGACGACGGTGCGGTTCCTTCCTCCGGGAGTGAGACGCTCGCGGCCATCAACCAGGATTACCGTGCCTGGCTGACTCTATTCGATACCAACATCGACTATCCGGTGATGCAGGGACCGGACGATGTCTACTATGCCACGCATGACATATACGGCGATGTCAGTCCGACGGGCTCGATCTATCTGTCCGGAGGCAACTCAGGGGATTTATCAGATACGTACAATGTCATTTACGGCCACCACATGGATAACCAGGCTATGTTCGGCGGACTGGATCCATTCCGGGAACAGGCATATTTCAACAGTCACCGGGACGGAACCCTCGTATCCCAGTCGGGCATTTACGGGCTGAACGTCTTCGCGGTGATCGATACGGACGCCTATGTGGAGGAAGTCTATACGCCCGGAGACCGTATGGACGAGGTGATCTCCTTCCTTCGTTCGCACTATTCTTCCAGTGACGGAAAGACTACGGTTCATATTTTCGATGAAAGCGCCCTGGAAAACGCGGAGAAGATTGTGGCCCTGTCCACCTGTGCCGATGCTAAGACCTTCGGCCGGCTGGTCGTCTTTGCCACCATGACGCGCCACAACTATCTGACGCTAGATGCGGAAGGCTACAAAGGTGTTTTCGACAACGCTGCCCATGGACCCGGCAAAATCGAGGTCAATTACCCCGATGGAACGAGCTTTTTCTACAGTGAGGACAACGGCGTTACATGGAAGGAAGGACTGCCTTCCATCAAGAACGTCGGAAAGAAAGAAATCCTGCTGCGCGCGGAAAATCCGATCTACGGGACCGCAACCACGAGCATCACGCTCGAGGTCACGCCGAAGCCGCTGACGATCCGGGTATTGGACAAGAACAAGATCGTCGGTACCGCAGACCCGAGGTGGGAAGTCGCGCCTATCACAGGCATCCTGGACGGATTTGTTCCGGAATATACCCTGCGCCGAACGAATATCGGTGTTGAAAATGTAGGTACATATCCCAATGTGCTGGTTGCCGAAGGAGCAAGACTGCAGGGCAACTATTCCATCACGTTTGTCCCCGGAAACTTCACCATCACTCCTGCGAACCAGCTGGTGCTGTTTGCCGATGGATATAATGGTGTATACGACGGCAATCCTCACGGCCCGGCCCGCGTGGAAGTCAATCTGCCCAACGGAACAACGATCGAGTACAGTGTTGACGGAGGCGTGACATGGAGCCGTGAGATGCCCCAGATTACCAATGTGGGCACGGTCAATGTGGTGGTTCGGGCGACGAATCCCAATTACGTCACGGTCACAAGAAACATCGTTCTTCAGGTTACACCTGCACCCATCACCGTAACGGCCAACGATGCCTCCAAACGGGAGGGGGAGGATGACCCAGCCTTTACCGCTGCTGTTGTTGGCTCCGTCGACGGCTTTGTCCCGGTTTATACGATCAGCCGCCCGGGCGCCGGCACCGATGAGGAGCAGGGCTCCTATACGGATGCAATCGTGCCTGCGGGCGAGACGTATCAGGGCAACTACATGGTGACCTTTGTTCCGGGCACTTTCACGATCACCGCTCCTGCTGAAACGGTTGACGATCCTAAAGCGCCTCTGTCTCCGTTTGCAGCTCTCTTCACGCCGAAGATCGGCAACGGTACGCCCGCCTGGGCTCTCGTGAATCTGATCTGTCTGATTGTGACGGTGTATCTCTTCGTGCCGCTGTTCCACCTGAAGGCCAAGTACGGCCGACGCCGCAAGATGGAAGAATACAACGGGGAAAAATGCACCCTGCAGAATGCGGAAAATCTGACGGAGGAGCAGCGCGCGGAGCGCGATCGGATCTTCGATGACGCGATCGAAGAGAAATCGAAATCCAGCGATGCGGCCGGCAGAGACGATATCACGGAGGAGGACTTCGGCAACGCGGTAGAGAGACTCTATTACCACGTTAAGAAATTTACTTCCAGATTCCGTCTCGGTTTCGGACTGGAAATCGTGGACGTGATCGCGGCAATCATGGCGTTCATTCTGACGGAGGATATGCGTCTGCCAATGATTCTTGTTGACAGATGGACCCCGTTGATGATCCTGTTGCTGCTGATTTGCTGGATCGTGGACGTTCGCCTGATGCGTTATCGTGACCAGAAGGAGGACGGCGGAACCGAAGGAAAAGAAAAAGCCTCGTAACGGAATCGGGGATATCCATTCGGCGAATGCCAAAACAAACCGGAAAACATAAAAACTTCATTTACAGCAAGGCGCCCGGCTTCCAAGCCGGGCGCCTGTTTCTGTTATATGGTTTTTTATCCCTCTCGCCTGTTCAACGCACGCAGGATGCCGTAGACCGCGCCGTAGAGCACGCCTGCGATCGGCCACACGATCCAGCTTCTGTCCCAGGAGCCCGCGATGAAGCTCCAGGCGAGATAGCCCGCCGTGACGAGCATCCAGTAGGTCCCGGAGATCCAGCCGTATTTCTTTTCGGTGGCCTTGGACTCGCGGCTGTAATCGTCCTCCTCGAGGAGCTGGCGGAAGCCGTCCCACACGACGGAGGAACGGACGATCAGCAGCACGCCGACGGAAATGACCGCGAGCAGCAGGCAGAGCGCGATCACATGAGCGAAGCTGTCTTCTCCGAAAAGGAAGATGCTCAGAAACAGGGGAAGTACGGCGACGACGCACAGGACGATGCCGACGGTGAGCTGGCGGGAGAAAGCCGGGCGGAACTTCTCGCGGCGGTCGCGCACCATACCGTCGACGCCGTAGAGCGTGTCGATGGGTTCCTTTTCCAGATACTCATAGCGGCTCGAGCGAAGTCCGCAGGTGACGAAGAGCGCAACGGCGCAGCCCACGAGCACAAACAGTGCCGCAAGGCCCAGACCGATGGCCTGCGATTCCGAGAGAGCGATCAGCCCCGCTTCCTGCGCCCCGTTGAGCAAGATGAGCAGGACCGGGCAAAGGATGCACAGCATCACGCCGACGGCGATGCGCGCGGCGTTCTGCTCGCGCATCTGTAGGAAGGACGAGGCCTCCTCCATCGACACGGTGCGCAGATCAAAGTCGCTCTCGGCGACCGGGGTGATCTCCGGCTGCTCGAGCTCGTCTTTCAATAAGTAATCGGTGCTGACGCCGAAAAGCTGCGAAAGCAGGACGATGCGGCCCATATCGGGCACGGACTGCGCGCTTTCCCATTTGGAAATGGACTGGCGGCTCACGTCCATTTTCTCCGCCAGCTCCTCCTGCGACCAGCCGTTCTTTTTTCTCTGTTCGATGATCTTGTCTGCGAGTATCATGTTGAAAAAACTCCCTTCGTTTCGGATGAGTCAAGTGAATCCGAAAAGCCGTTTGCATGCCATCAAGGGCGGCTGGAACTTCCGCAACCGCCGGTTGCAAAACACCCGAAAAGCGCTTGTCAGAGGCGTTTGAGAAAGTATTTCAGGGCCGTTGGGACGGAATAGGCCGCGCGGATCGTTTCCGCGTCCTCCCACACAAGATCGGGAAGCTCGCACGGCAATTCGATCTCAAAGCCGCGCATCCGCCACTCGACGTGCGTGAAGAGATGGCGCGCCTCGCCGCAGGGCGTGATCGACAGCGCGTCAGGATAGAGCTCCCGCAGCTTGTCCGCTCCGTGAAAGCCGTCGAGCGCAGGAAACTCCCACAGCCCGGCGAGCAGCCCCTTTCCCTCGCGCCGGCGGATCGCCGTCTTCCCGCCGCAGCGCAGCAGCAGTATGGTCCGCTCCTCGATACGCCGGGCTTTAGCCGCGCTCCGCACGGGATATCGTCCGACCTCGCCTTGGGCCAGCGCCCGGCAGAGCCCGGAAAGCGGACAGCTGTCGCAGCGTACCTCGCCGCTGGGGAGGCAGACAGTCTCGCCCAGTTCCATCAGGCCTTCGGTCACAAGGGCGGCATCCTTGCCGGAAGGATAGGACGCTCGAAGCAGGTCGGTGACGGAACGGCGGAAGGCGGGATTTAAAACGTCGGAACCGTCGGCGAGAAGACGGGAGATCACGCGGAGCACGTTGCCGTCTACTGCGGGTTCGGGAAGCCCAAATGCGATCGAAGCGATTGCTCCAGCCGTATAGTCACCGATACCGGGCAGCTTCTTCAGCTCCTCCGCAGAGGCGGGCAGCTCGCCGCCATGGCGCTCGCAGATCAGCAAAGCCGCTTTTTTCAGATTGCGCGCGCGGCTGTAATATCCCAGGCCCTCCCAGAGCTTCAGAAGGCGGTTTTCGTCGACTTCGGCCAGGGCGGGGATATCCAGCAGCTCGGAGAGAAAACGCTCGTAAAAGGGGATCACGGCCTCTATACGCGTCTGCTGCAGCATGATCTCGGAGATCCACACATGGTAGGGCGTGGGCGAGAGCCGCCAGGGCAGAGGCCGCCTCGCGCCGGCGTACCAGTCCGTGATCCGCGGCAGCGCCTGTTCGATTATCTCTCTGTCGGTCATGGAGATACCTCACATCGTTTCTTTTCCGATTATAGCAAAGGCGGAAAAGTATGGCAAGTGCGGCCTAAAGCTGATATAATCAAAAAGAGGTGAACGGGATGGTCGAAAAAAAGATCCTCGGCAGCGTGACGCTCGAGACGCCCTGCGGCGCTTTAAGGGGAAACGAAAGAGAAAACTGCTTCGAGTTCCTGGGCGTGCCCTATGCCCGGGCCGGAAGATTCGAATACGCCGCGGCCGTCGAGCGCTGGGACGGCGTGCTTGACGCGACGCGTCCCGGCCTTGCCTGCCCGCAGAACCGCGCCTGGCACGAGCATCAGGAAAACCCGACCCGCCGCTTCTACAAAAGGGAATTCCGCGAGGGCAGCGTCTTTTCCTACGGCGAGGACTGCCTGAACCTGAATATCTTTACCCCCAAAGGAGTCGAAAACTGCCCGGTCGTGATCTTCATCCACGGCGGAGGCTTCGATTCCGGCATCAACTCCGAGGACCCCTTCGACGGGGCGGGGCTCGCCGCGCGCGGGATCGTCACGGTGTTCATCAATTACCGCGTGGGGCCGCTCGGCTGGCTGACGCACGAGGAAATACAGAAGCGATACGGCCGCGACGGCAACTTCGGCCTGGACGATCAGCTCACGGCGATCCGCTGGGTAAAGAAGAACATCGCCGCTTTCTGCGGCGACGGGGACAACATCACGCTCCTTGGCCAGAGCGCGGGCGCGATCTCGATCCAGTACCACTGCCTCAACCGCGCCAACGACGGCCTTTTCCGGCACGCGGCGATGATGTCCGGCGGCGGGATGTTCCCGCGCTTCGCCCTGCCGCGCCGCGCGGAGGACACGCGGGGATACTGGCTCGAATACATGGCCCTCGCGGGCTGCCGCAGCCTTGACGAGCTCAAGGCGGCCTCGCTCGACACGCTTTTCGACGCGGTCGAGGAGATCAGAAAGCGCCGCAGGGACAGCAGCTACAACACAATGCCGGTGATCGACGGCCTGATGATCCCCGCGTCGATCGACGAGATGATCGGGACGCCCCTGCCGATCGATTACATGATCGGCTATACGAACAACGACCTGTACGCCCCCTTGATGGCCTTCATCGGCAACCGCTTTGCGAAGGCAAACGGCGCTTTCGTCTATTATTTCGACCTCGACGCGCCGGGTGACGGCAGCGCCGCGTTTCACTCCTGCGATCTGCGCTATATGTTCCAGACGCTCTCCGGCAGCCGGCGGCCCTACGGCGCGCGGGACTATGAGGCGGCGGCGCAGCTGGCGCAGTATACGGCGAACTTCGCCCGCACGGGCGACCCGAACGGAGAGGGCCTGCCGGAGTGGAAGCGCGCTTCAAAAGGCCGCGCGCGCGTGCTGCGCATCGCGCCGGAAGGCACGGCGATGGGACGCGCGGATTATGTGAAAATGACGCGCAATCTTTTGATAAAAGGAGAGCCGAAGGCATGAAATTCGACCATCGATTCCAGCTGATCGAGCAGACCCCCTCGCGGCGCGTCTACGCCGCGGACGGCGTGACGATGCGCCTGGACTTTTTCGATCATATCCTGCGCGTGGCCCTCATCCGCGACGGCGCGCCGCTGTTTCCCACATGGAGCGTCTGCCCCAGCGGAGGAGAAGTCCCGCTCGAGGGCAGAGACAGGCTTTCGACCGAGGGCTTTTCGCTGTCCTCTCCCACCGCGGAGGAGGACGAGAGCGAGCTGCGCTTTTCGCTCGACGGCGTCGACTTCACGGTCGAGAAGAAAAACTTCCGCATCACGGCGCGAAACGACAGGGGCATCCTGTATGCGGACCGCAGCGGCCTCGGATACAACTTCGACGGCGAGCTGGGAGAGGGCTTCGCCCACTACACGCGCCGCGAGGAGGGCGAGCGCATCTTCGGCCTCGGGGACAAGGGCGGCGCGGTGAACAAATCCGGGCGCAGCTTCACGCTGGCGGCGACGGACGCGATGGGCTTTTCGGCAAAGGACAGCGATCCGCTCTACAAGCAGATGCCCTTTTATATCTGCGAAAACGGCGCGGGGAGCTATGGAGTCTTCTACGACACGTATTCCAACGGCCGCGCGGACTTCGGCGCCGAGCTCGACAATTATTTCGAGCCCTTTTCCTCGATCCGCTTCGAGGAGGAGAGCATGGTGTTCTATCTCATCCTCGGCACGACGGCGCAGATCGTGCGGCGCTTTTCCGCCCTCTGCGGCGGCGCGGCGGCGGTGCCCGACTGGGCCTGGCGCTATTGCGGCAGCACGATGGAATACACCGACGCGCCCGACGCGGACGCGCGCCTGCGCGGCTTTGCGGAGCGCTGTGAGAAAGAGGGCGTCCGCGCGGGAGGCTTTTATCTCTCCAGCGGCTACACCCAGATCGGCGAGCAGCGCTGCGTCTTCCATTGGAACACCGACAAGATCCCCTCTCCGGAGGGCCTGGCCGACTTCTTCCGGGAGCGCGGCATGGAGCTTGTCGCCAACGTCAAGCCCGCGTTCCTGACCACGCATCCGCTCTATGACGAGCTGGCCGGAAAGGGATACTTCCTCCGCTACGCCGACGGCAGGGCCGCGTGCTTCCCCTTCTGGGGCGGCATGGCGAGCTATCTCGATTTCACGAACCGCGGCGCGTACGAGTTCTGGAAGAACTGCGTGCGGGAGCAGCTTGTCGAAAAGGGCTACCGGAGCATCTGGAACGACAACAACGAATACGACGTGCTCGACGCCGAGGTGCTCGCGGACGGCTTCGGGCATGAGACGAGCGCGCGGCTGATCCGCCCGCTGTTCTCCTATCTCATGGCGCGCGCCAGCCGCGAGGCCTGCCTGGAGACGATGGGGGAGGACTTCGTCCCCTTCAACGTCTCGCGCTGCGCGATCGCGCCGACGCAGCGCGTCGCGACGACCTGGACGGGCGACAACCGCACGTCTTTCGGAGATCTGCGCTATAACCACCGTCAGGCGATGACGATGGCGCTGAGCGGCTTTTCCTTCTTCGGCGCAGACATCGGCGGCTTCGCCGGACCGCAGCCGGACCGCGAGCTCTTCCTGCGCTGGCTGCAGTACGGCGTGTTCACGCCGCGCTTCGTCCTGCACTCCTGGAAGCCGGGGGAGCAGAGCACGATGCCCTGGCTCTATCCCGAGCTGATGGATGAAGTGCGCCGCCTCTTCGAGCTGCGTGAAAAGCTCCTGCCTTATCTCAAGAGCGAATACGAGCGCAAGAGAGGGCTGTATGAGCCGCTGATCCGGCCCGTGTTCCTCGACGAGCCGGGCTACGACTGCGAGAGCGACTGCTTCTTCTGCGGCGACGAGATCCTTGTCTGCCCGGTCTTCGACCGCGGCGCGGAGGCCGTCACGGTCACGCTGCCGCGCGGCGAAAAGCTCTGGCGGCTGCGCGGCGGGAGCGAGGTTTTCCCCGGCGGCGCGACCGTGACCGTGCCCTGCCTGCCGACAGACGAGCCGGTGTGGTTCGTCCGCGCGCGCGAAAAGGACGCGTGAGAGCAACGCAACAGCAAGTTGCGTGCATAACGGAGCGTTTTGCGGTAGAATCGGCGTCGAGGAGGCGAGTATATGAACACGAAAGAAATACTGTACGGACTGCGGACAAAGCACGGGCTGTCTCAGGATGAGCTGGCGGAAAAGGTTTTTGTGACGCGGCAGGCCGTGTCGCGTTGGGAGACGGGAGAGACGACCCCGAACACGGAGACGCTCAAGCTGCTCTCCGGGCTGTACGACGTTTCCATCAACACGCTGCTGGGCTCGCCGCGCCGGCTCGTCTGCCAGTGCTGCGGGATGCCGCTGGAGGACAGCATCCTCGGGCGGAACGGGGACGGCTCGCTCAACGAGGATTACTGTCGGTGGTGCTATGCCGACGGGACCTACATGTACAGTGACATGGACGATCTCATCGACGTGTGCGTCGGGAACATGACGGGCGAGGGCTTTTCCGAAGAACAGGCCAGGGCTTATCTCAAACAGAAGCTGCCCGAGCTGGATTACTGGAAGAGGCATGAGGAGTTCAAGGATGACGGAGCTTTCGAAGCGCTCAAGAAAGAGCTGATCGAGGAGATCAACGGCCTCCGGATCGAGGGGATGCCGCGCCTTGAAAAGCTCAACGCGCTTGTCGGCGGCTACGTGAACCTGGCCTATCCGCTCCCCGGGGGAGCAAGCGTGAAATTCCTAGACGACGGGACGACCTATCTGGGGAATCAGCTGCAGTCGGAAAGGGACGCAGAGCGCTGCTTCGGCGTCCTGGCCAACGCGGATTTCATCCTGGTCTGCAGCTACGGGAAGGACGGCGCCGATCCGGAGCTTCTGCTGTACAAGAAAAGATGACGCCCTCGCGCAAAAAAGAGACTGTCTTTCGTAAAAGACAGTCCCTTTTTATTGTATAAAGCTCAAATATCGATCGTCTTGTTCTCGTAATGCTCGCGGAGCTTCTGCTCCTTCTGCAGCTGCAGTTCCTCCACCTTCCTGCGGGAGAGGGGATAGTATACGAAGAGCATCAGCGCCATGAGACCGAAGAGCACGGCGGGGATGAGCGTGGCGAGATCGTACATCTTGCGCAGGTTTTCCATCGTCTGCACCGCGCCCTTTTCCACCTTGTAGTGCATGCCCATCAGCGCGCCGTTGACGCACACCGCCGAGAGCACCTGGCCGAGCTTGCGGAAGAAGTTGAACACCGAGTAGGCCGTGCCGTCGTCGCGGCTGCCGCTTTTGACTTCGATATCGTCGATCGCGTCCGTCACCATCGCCCAGAGCTGCATGACCAGCGTGGTCAGCCCGCAGCCGCTGACGAAGCAGAGCGCGAGGAAGACCCACATCAGCACGTCCGGGTCCATGCCGCGCAGGAAGAACAGAACGAGGTTGGCCGCGGCCGCCGCCGCGACGCCCACGGCGCAGATCTCCTTTTTGCCGATCTTCCGGGCCATATTCGGCAGGATGAACATCATCACGAGCATGGGCGAGTAGGTGCAGGCCTGCGAGGCCAGGTTCATCCAGTTGGCGTGGAAGTAGTCGTCGAAGAGGTAGGTATAAAAGCTCTGCGTGAACATCTGGCCGGAGAGCAGCAGCATGGAGATCAGGCTCACGGACACGAAGGCGCGGTTTTGGAACAGCAGGCGCATCACGCGCAGGGCCGCGCCCTTTTCGGCGTTCTGCGGCCTGGTCTTGACGCGCTCGCGGTTGAGCGTGAAGGCGACGAGCAGCATGATGAACGAGCAGACCGCCATGATCGCCACGCCGCGGATAACGGGCGCGTACTGCATGTCGGTGATGGCCTTGCCGTTCTCGCCGAGCACGACGTTCCCGCTCGCGTCCAGACGCTTCGCGTAGGCGAAGGAGGCGATCAGCAGCACGGGGATCGAGCCGAGCGCCGCGCCGATCGAGCGCCAGACGGAGAGGCGGCTGCGCTCGTGCGCGTCGGTCGTGACGACCGAGGCCAACGAGCCGAAGGGGATCTGC
>JBGUZD010000128.1:0-55921 GCA_045222695.1 Candidatus Limivicinus sp. | reverse complement strand
AGGCAAAATAGAAAAAACCGGGAATACTTGATGTATTTCCGGTTTTTTCTATGAAGCATGGGCGGAAAAGTGCCGCTCAAAACCTGTGGTCTCCCTATGTGAGCGCGCCTAAAGACGGGGAGTTTTAAGCTGTCGCCAGCTTTGTGATCTGCTTTGCCGCGGTCTTTGCCGCCTGCTTCCTGCTGCTGAGTCTCACGGCGCGGGAATATAAAAAGAAGCTCGCCAAACTCGAGGATGAGAGCGGCGAGGACGAAAACAACTGAAGCGATCTCATAAACAAAAACAAAAGGGAGCAGCTTGGCTGCTCCCTTTTGTTATATGGATGAGGACAAAATGAAAAAGATGAGGCATCTCTGATGGTGCTTCTATCTTATGTAAAATATGTTACGTAAACAAGATGAAAATTGTTTCAAGAATGTAAAATCATTTTCAGTCCATCGTGAGATTCCAGACCGTAGCGGGAGGCAGCGCCGTGTCGGAGGCGACATAGGCCTCGCCGCCCTGCTCCGCAGGGACGAAAAAGACGGCCTCGCGGCAGCCGAAATACGCCGCGGCCGATGCGGCGGTCTCCTCCGGAAAGCCTTGCGCGCAAAGTACTTCCGGGACAATGAGCCGATCGCCCTCGCGGTAGGCGGCGAAAATGCCGTCGCTCGAAGCGCAGAGAGCGCCGTCGTATGCCTCGCACAGGGCGCGCTGCGCCTCCAGCATCGGATGGGACAGATGGATGTGGGGCTTCCCGCGCAGCATGTTCTCGCGCCAGAGCATGTATTCCGTCCCAGTCAGTTTCATTATGTCAACCGTTTTTTGCGCCGCTGCGGTCTTTCTTTCGCGCCGCAGGACATGCGTCGTGCCGATGCGGTTTTCATACCAGCGATACAGGCTTTCCTCCGCGGGCAGGGTCGCGACGATGACGGCCTCGCGCTCGCGGCAGATCGCGGCGGCCTTTTTCGTCAGCTCCGCGCCGAGGCCGCGGCCGCGTTCGCGCTCGTCTACGGCTACGGCGTAGACATAGCCGACGTGGGGGCTCTCCCCTCCAGCAAGCAGCTCGTAGCCCGTCAGCGCGTAAGCCGCGCCGCAGAGCGCGCCGGAATCGTCCTCGGCGACGGCCGCGCCGCCTATATCCGGCAGCAGCGTGAAGAAGGCGTCGAGGAAGCTCTCGCGCTCGTCGAACACGCGCCGCCACAGCGCGCGCATGGCGGGGATATCGTCTTTTCGGTAGTGACGGACCTTCATGCTCCGATCCACCTCGCGGTATATTTCTTCAGCAGATACGCGGGCTTGTAGCTCTCCTTCGAGCGGCGCAGCGTCTCGATGCCCATGTCGTCCTCGCGGTTGATCCAGCGCAGCTTCGGGTACTTCGCCATCAGCATGCGCGTGAGCTCCCGGCAGGTCATCGGGTAGGCGCCGTTGAGGCTGCCCTCGGCTTTTTCGAAATGGACGTCGAAGGTGTCCTCGCTGATCATCTCGCCGAGCGTGAAGCCCACGATCCTGCCGCCGGCATAGAGCACGCCGCCCTCGAGACTGAGCTTTTCAAAGGCCGCGAAGGCGCGCACGATGGCCGTGTGCTCGTAGACGATGCTTCGGAACAGCCTCTCGGCGTTCTCCTCCGTCCAGACGTCCAGCATGTCGAGGCAGCCCGGGATCAGCTCGCGCGTGAGCGGAACGAAGCGCCAGTCGTTCTCCGCCTCGAAGCGGTTGCAGTGGTTTTTCTTGCCGTGCAGGGCCTTTCCCGCGTAGGTCGCGAGCTTTTCCGCTTCATAGATGTAGTCGGCGTTGTCGACGTCCTCCGTGAAGGAAAAGCAGCCGGGATATTCGCTTTCCAAAAGGGTGCGGTGCTCCTCGGTGATGCCGCGCAGGCAGAAGGGCGAATAGCCCTTCGCAGCCGCGAATTCACGCAGGGCCTCGATCGCGGGGCGCAGCGGCCCCGTGCCGATCGGGAAAACGAAGGTCGGCTTGCCCTCATAGCGGAGCTTCGTGAGCATCCGATCCCCCGCGCGGGCGATAAGCTGGCGGTAACGGCTGTCCCAGATATAAATGTTGCCGAAGTTGTAGTCCGCGCTCCGGCTTCCCTCGGCGCGGACGATCTCGTCGACCCAGTCTTTGTCACAGAGCGTGACGGTCTTGAATTCTATCATGGAGTTTCCTTATTCTTCGTAGAGTGTGGTGTCCCGGCGCAGGACGCGGCGCAGCTCGCGCAGGTCCGCAAAGGTCTCGGGCCGCTTGGATACGTCGCGCAGCAGGGCCGAGGGGTGGTAGATCGCCATCGTTCTGATCCCGTTGACGTCAAACCACTGGCCGTGCTCGCGCGTGATGCGGAAGTCCTTTTTGATCAGCTCGCCCGCGGCGATGCGCCCCAGGCAGACGATGATCTTCGGGCGCACGAGCCGGATCTGCTCTTCGAGCCAGGGGCGGCAGGCGTCCATCTCCTCCTGGGCCGGGTCCCGGTTCATCGGCGGGCGGCATTTGACGGTGTTGGCGATGTAGATGCGCGTCCGGTCCAGACCGATCATCTCCAGCATGTCATCGAGCAGCTTGCCGGCCGGGCCGACGAAGGGCTCGCCCTGCAGGTCTTCCTGCTCGCCGGGGCCCTCGCCGATGAGCATCAGCTCGCTCGGCGCCTTACCCACGCCGAAGACGAGCTTTGTCCGCGTCGCGCCGAGGGGGCAGTTCCCGCAGAGCGCGCAGCGCGCCTCCAGCTTTTTCATTTCTTCGCTCACGTCAGTTCTCCTCCGTGCCGCGCACCAGCTGCAGCAGCAGCTCGCGGCGGTTGTTTTCGGGATAGTCCATCACATATTCGAGCAGGAAGTTCAGCATCTCGCCGAGCTCCTTCCCGCGCAGGCCAAGCTCCACCAGATCGTCTCCGGTGACGGCGAGATGCCGTACGGAGAAGCATTCGCCGCTTTTGAGGACGGCGCGCAGGGCTTCGCAGCAGCGGCGGCTCTGCAGCGCGTCGCTGCACTGGGCGGCGCAGGTCGCCGTGTCCACGCCGTAGCGGTTGAGGAGCTGTTTCCACTCCTTCGTCGTCTTCGGCGGCTCGGTGCGCAGCAGATCGCAGCAGTCGGAGCAGCAGCGCTGCGTGCGTCCGTCGAGACGCAGCGCGCTCAGAAAATCGCGCGCCGAGCGGATCAGGCCGTGCCGCTCGAGCACGGCGCAAAGGCCCGCCCAGCGCGGCAGCGCCTTCTTCGGCAGCGCCGTGAGACGGATCAGCTCCGAGACCGGGTCGTCCTCCCGGCGCGGGAGCAGATAGCGGTCGAGCAGTCCCGCCTCGATCACCGTCAGCAGGATCTGCGGACGGTTCGTCAGCAGCATTTTTTCGACCTCGTCGCGCACGCGCTCCGGCGAGAGCGCCGCGGCGAGCGGCGCTTTGTCGTAGATCGCGGAGAGCGTCTCCTCCTCTACCCCGAAGCCGAGGCGCGCGGAGAAGCGCAACGCGCGGAACATGCGCAGCGCGTCCTCTTCAAAGCGTCGCGCCGGCTCGCCCACGCAGCGGATAACGCCCTTGCGGATATCCTCGATGCCTCCGAAGGGATCGACCACAAGGCCGTCCGGCGGCAGGGCGATCGCGTTCATCGTAAAATCCCGCCGCGCCAGATCCGAGGTCAGGTCGCCGACGAAGCTGACGGCCTCGGGATGGCGGTGGTCGGCGTAGCTGCCGTCGCTGCGGAAGGTCGTGACCTCGACGGCGTGGGAGTTGATCAACACCGTGACCGTGCCGTGCCGGATGCCGACCGTGAGCGTGCGCGGGAAAAGCTCCCGCACCTGCTCCGGCAGGGCGCTGGTGCAGATATCCCAGTCCTGCGGGTGGACGCCGAGGATCATATCCCGCACGCAGCCTCCGACGAGATAGGCGAGATAGCCGCGCGACTGAAGCGTGACGAGCACCTGTTTGACGTATTTGGGCGGTGTGACCTTGGACATGGACGATCTCGTTTCCCTTCGATAACACTTGCATAATACCGGGGGCGGTATTATAATGATGTATTGGATACCACAGGATATGCGGGCCCGGAGTTCCGGCGCCCACTATATCTGTATTCATTTTATCATTTCGCCTGACCAACATCAATACTCTTTTTCGGAGCGCTGATACCATGATCGAATTTGACAATTTCCTCTCTCCCGGCCGCAAGGGCCATCTGGTCGGCATCGGCGGCGTGTCCATGTCCTCCCTCGCGGAGGTCCTCAAGGGGATGGGCATCACCGTCACGGGCTCGGACATGAACGACGGCCGCAACGTCGAAGAGCTGCGTGAGCACGGCTTCACGGTCCATATCGGGCATCGGGCGAAAAACATCGCCGACGACGTGGAGTTCCTCGTGCGCACCGCCGCCGCCCACGACGACAACCCCGAGATCGTCGAAGCGCACGCGCGCGGCATCCCGGTCTTTGAGCGGACGCAGGCCTGGGGCGCGATCTCCAAGGATTATCGGAACGCGCTGTGCATTGCCGGCACCCACGGCAAGACCACTACGACCTCGATGTGCACGCATATCAACATGGCGGCCGACCGCGATCCCACCGTCATGATCGGCGGGACGCTGCCGCTGCTGCACTCCGGCCACCGCGTCGGCCACGGCAACACGATCATCATGGAGGCTTGCGAGTACTACAACTCTTTTCTCTCCTTCCACCCGACGATCGCCGTGATCCTCAACATCGAGGCCGACCACCTGGACTTCTTCAAGGATATCGAGGACATCAAGGCCTCCTTCCGCGCCTTCGCCGAGCGCGTGCCGGTGGACGGCTCGATCGTCGTCAACTTTGACGACGTCAACGCCATGGACGCCGTGAAGGGCGTCGACCGCCACATCATGACCTTCGGTCTGAGCCCCTGGGCCGACGTGCACGCCGAGAACATCTCCTACCTCGGCGAGAACAGCCGCTTCGACATCATCTACAACGGCCGGAAGTACACCGACGTGACGCTGCACGTCCCGGGCGAGCACAATATCAAGAACGCACTGGCCGCCACCGCCGCCTCGATCTGCCTGGGCATCCGGCCCACGGCGGTCAAGTACGGCCTGGCCGGCTTCAACGGCGCGGGAAGGCGCTTTGAGTTCAAGGGCAAGTTCAACGGCGCGGACGTCTATGACGACTATGCCCACCACCCCGGCGAGCTGCGCGCCCTGCTCGACATGGTCGAGACGCTGGGCTACAAGCGCACCGTCGTCGTCTTCCAGCCCCACACCTACAGCCGCACCGCCGCGCTCTTTGACGACTTCGTCGCGCAGCTGCGCCGCCCGGACGTCGTGCTGCTGGCCGAGATCTTCGCCGCGCGCGAGAAAAACACGATCGGCATCTCCTCGGCCGACCTGGCCGAACGCATCCCCGGCGCCAACTTCTACGCCTCCTTTGAGGACCTGGAGAACGCGCTGCGTTCGCTGGCCCAGCCCGGCGACATCATCCTGACCGTCGGCGCGGGCGACGTCTACCGCATCGGCGAGAGGCTCGTGGAAGAAAAGTAAAATCTCATACAAAAACAAAACGCTCCCCGATGCAAAGACATCGGGGAGCGTTTTGATGTGTTTCTCATTCAAAGGCCGACATCGTCGCGGCCAGCCATTGGCCTTCCTCGCCGCGGATGAAGACCATCTTGTAGCCGTCTTCTCGGGCGTAGGAGTCCGTTCCGAACCACAGGGTCGCCGTGAAATCCGCCTTGTAGAGGATCGTGCAGGTGAAGCAGTTGTCGCCCACGCGGTGGAAATTCTCAAAGCGCAGCTCCTTCTGGTCCATCTCCGTGGACGAGGCCCAGATCATCGCGTCGTAGGAGTTGGCAAAATAGCTGTCCAGCTCGGTGCCCGGCAGGATGCGGTCCCGCACGTTCTTGAGCGCGACGCCGTTGTACTTGTTGGAGGTGTAGAACAGGTAGTCCGAGAAAAAGCCCTCGGCCGCCTGGTGCATCGCGATGGAGATGTCCGCGTCGTCGGGGTAGAAGTAAATGAGCCTTCCGTCTCCTCCGACCACGGGCGTGAGCTCGACGCCGTTGCAGGAGGCGCGGATCACCGGCTCGATGTAGAGGCCGTCGACCTCATAGAGCAGGGTCTTGTAGCCGCCCTGCGGGAGATAGCTCTCAAGCCCGCGGAACATGTTCTGCTCCGAGCTGCGGACCTGCTCTTCGCCGAGCGCGGCGCCGCACACGCTGACCGTGACGCCCTCCGGCGCTTCCACGCGGAAGGAATAGGTCTTCGTGGGCATGATCACATAGCGCAGCACGCCGTCCTCCGGCTCGCCCACGGGGGCGATCTCGTTGCCGTCGGGATCGCTCACCGCGATCTGGCCGTAGAGCGGGCCGATCTCGTAGCGCACCATGCGCGGGCCGGGCGCGTCAAAGCGCCGCTCAAGCTCGCTGAGCTGTGTGAGCGCGACCGCCGGATCGACGATCTTTTCCTGCCCCACGGCCTTGCCGTTGAGGTAAGGCGTCACGCCGTCCGGAGCTTCGATCTGCACGGTGAGCGCCTGCAGGCTGTCCGAGAGCGTCTTGGAGGTGATGCTGTCGACTTCCCATTGGCTGCGGCCGAAGCTGAAGCGCTCGTCGGTCTGACGCGGGAGCAGCCTGACCTCGCCGATCCGCGCGGAGAGCGCGTAAAGCGCGAAGACGGTCTGCGTCTCGTCGCTGCGCGAGAGATCGCGGCGGTAGCTGATCGGTTTGCCCTTGATCGTGCTGTCGAAGTAGTCGTCAAAGAGCGCGCGCGCGTCCTCATACTCGCTGACGCCGCCGGCGCTGGCCGCGAGCGTCTCGCGCCAGTCCTCCTCGCTCATCTCGGCCATCAGCGCGTCCATGGTCCGCTCGGGGCGGGTCTCCTCATAGACGGCGGTGTACTTGTAAAAGGCCACACACACGAGAAAGCCCAGCATCAGCAGCAGCATCGTCCAGAACAGGAGGAACAGTCCCCAGCCGCTGCTTTTCGATCTCTTGTCAGCCATTGAGATCCTCCTCTCTGAGCACGATGAAGCCCGTGGGGATGCCGCGCGGCCCGGTGACGGAGGCGCAGTTGTTGATGATCTCTCCATCGTAGACCATGACGGAGGACGAGCCGCCGTCGAGGTTGCCGACGTTGACCGCGCCGTACTGCAGCATGATGTCCACGACGTTTCCGAGCGTCGCGCCCAGGGTCTTGCTGCTTCTGCCGTCGAGCACGAGCAGCAGCAGCGCGCCGTCCTCGCGCTGGCCGATGGCCGTGCGCGGGTTGACGCCGGGGCCGATGTTCTGCGTCTGCACCTCGCCGTTGAGGACGAGCGTTGAGGCGATGCCGTCGTGCGTGACGAAGCTCACGCCCCATTTCATGCCCTTTTCGAGCGCTTCGCCGCCGGTCATCCTGCCGACCTGCAGCAATCCGTCCTTGTCAAGGCCGATGACGTTATAGCTCGTGTAGGCGTCGCCGTACAGGATCTGCCCGTCGGCAATGACCATGCCCGTCGGCGTGCCGCCGTTGCCCAGGCCGTTGTTGTCCACGAAGCCGCCGGCGTTCGTGCCGGCAAGGCCGTTGTACTTCGCCACCATGTCCGTGAGCTGCAGCCCCGGATCGACGCCGAAGCGTCCCGAGGTGCCGAGGATGACGCTCTTCGGCTCGCGGATGATCAAAAGCTTGCCGCGGCAGGTGCCATAGGTGATGTCCACCAGCTCGAGATAGGGCGTCTCCGGGCCGCTGGTCTCGCTCTGCCGCGCCTCGGCGATATGGATCAGCGAGGTGTTGACCTGCTCGGTCTCCAGATCCTCGGTGCTCTTGAGAAGATAGCTGTCGAGCTCCTCCTCCGAGAGGAACAGTTCGGGGATCCAGCGCAGCGCGCTGGTCTCGCGCAGGGAGTTGCACACGGCGCCCGTCATCGTGGGCGAGGGCCCCTTGAGCGCCACCCACACCACGCCGACGAGCGTGAGGATCACGCACAGCAGCGTCAGGCCCAGAAAGGCCATGAATCTGCCGAATACGTGTTTTTTCTTTTTGGGTCTTTTCTTAACAGTCTCGTCCATGAAAGATCAGTCTTCCTCTCCCGACGGTGAATTGGACAGTCTCAGCTGCCAGTTGAGATCGTAGCGCATCTGCTCGCGGAGCAGCGTGTAACGTTCGGTATAGTCGTCCGGGCTGACATAATTGTTATAGCGCCAGCCGCCGGAGTTGTTCGGGTCTCCGCCGTAATGGCTTACGAAGGTGTCCGGCAGCGCGGCCTCGAGCGCTTCGACGTCGGCCAAGGTGAGGTGCGTGAAGGTCGAGCCGCAGATGCGGACGATCTTGAGCTGCCGCAGTCCGTACAGGGGCGAGAGATCCCGGAGGTTCGGCAGGTTCGCGATGTTGAGGTATTCGAGCTTCTCCTTGTCCGCGAGGGGGCTCAGATCGCCGATCTGGCAGGAATGGCATTCGATGAACTCGAGATCGGGGCAGTTTTCCAGCGGAGAAATATCGGCGATATTCGTCAGCGTCAGGATCACGACCTGCAGCTTGGGGAAATTGCGTGCAAACTCGATGTTCGTCAGCGTGTGATTATGGCCGATGTCCAGGTACAGCACGTCGTGCAAATAACGGAACAGCTCGACGTTCTGATCGTTCAGAATGTGCGTATCGCCGTCGTTGATGAGCGTCGTGTCCGTCATGAAGGTGTAGCCCGCGATGGGGATGCTCCAGACGATGCGCTTTTCGGGAAAGTCGGCGCGCAGCGCGTCCATCTTGTCGTAGTCGGTGATGCCGCAGTCCTCGAGGCGCAGCAGATCCAGCGCGCGCAGATAGGGCAGCGCGGCGCGGAACAGATCGACGCCCTCGTCGCCGACGGCGGCCTTTTTGTATTTCAGCTTTTCGGTCGTCCAGTCGGCCGTCTGGCCGAAGAGTTCAAAGCGGCAGTTCAGCTCCGCCTCCGGCACGGCGGCCGCGAGCGCGGCAAGGCTGTCGAAGGACAGGCCCGTCACGCCGTCTTCCGGCGCGAGCTCCAGCGTTTTGACCTCCGGCAGCAGGGCGAGCGCGGAGATGATCTGCGGCACGTCCTCGTCGGAGGCGGTCCCCAGAGCCACGCTCTCGGCGCGGCAGTCGACCTCCCCGTCCAGCACCTTCGCCTTCCAGCTGACGACGGCCTGCGGAAAAGCCGCCTCGACCGCGCGCAGCTGTGCGAGCGTCGCATCGGGCACGCCCAGAGAGATCTCCCGAAGCTTGTCAAGATGATTGACGAAGTGCATCAGATCCTCGATCGAAGCGCCCGCCTCGTCCAGATCGACGCTCTCCGTTTCCGGCGTGAGCGTGAGCGAGCCGAGCCGGTAGTCAAAGATCTCCTCTTCGACGGGGGGAGCGCTCTGCTCCTCGGGGAGCTCCGCTTCCTTCTCGTCCGTCCGGGCCGTTGTGCCGCAGCCGACGAGCGGCAGCGTGAGCAGCAGCGCGAGGAGCAGCGCGATCGCAAGCAGCGAGGCTCTTTTGAAAGTCACGGCCCTCATTCCTTCCTTTGGTAAATGATCAGGATCACCGACTCGACGATCACCAGAACAAGGAAGACCGCCAGGGGGATCTTGAAAATGTCGCGCGAGAGAAAATGCATCGCCTCGTTGACGCGGTCGAGCACAAACAGGACGAGGAAGATCACTGCGGCGTCAAGGCAGAGATGGGGCAGCAGTCTTTTGAACATGTCTCAGCCCTCCCCCGTCTGCCCGGCAGCCTCGCCCGTCTCGGGCAGAAAGTCCGCGACGTAGATGATGTCGGGGATGCTGCGGTTGTAGTTGAAGCTGACGCGCTCGCCCATCCAGGCGAAGCCGACGCTGCTGCCGCCGTCCAGGTTATAGGCGCTCTTGCAGCCGAGCGATTCGAACAGGGCCGCGAGCTCGTCCATGCTCATGCCGCGCGAGCCGGACCAGTACCCGGTCCTGCTCCCCTCGACCTCGACGAAAGCATAGTGTCCCGGCTCATAATAGCCGATGGCCGCGCGGGGATTGTTCCGCAGGACGATGCTGTTGAATTTCGTCAGCGCATGGCCCTCGTCGTCGAGGAGCTCGGGGCCGAAGCACCAGACCTGATAGGGCTCGGCGGCCTTGAGATCGTCCATGTCCAGCTCCGCGTTGGTCATCGTGACCATCGTGCCGTCGGAGAGCAGCACGCACACGTCCTGGAAGCGGGTCTCGCGGTAGAGCACGCCGTTGCGCACGACGATGCCCTCATAGCGTCCGGCGTAGTGATCGCCGGAGATCGCGGCGACCGCGTCCTCCTGCCGGGCGATCTCGTCGACCATCTGGAAGCCGCCGTTGTACTTGCCGTTTCCGAAGCCGGAGCGCAGATAGCCCAGATCGCTGACATAGACGTCCGCCACAAAATAGATGACTCCGTTTTCCTCAAAGCGCTCGTAGCTGACGTTGATGTTCTCGCTCTGATAGCTGTTTTCGGTCCGGATGACCTCGCCGTCGGTGAACTTGTCGGCGAACTTCTCGCCCCATCTGCCGGAATAGACGCGCACGGGCTCCGGCGTCTCCTCGGGAGGCGTTTCCTCAGGGGACGTCTCCTCCGGCGTCTCGGTCGGCGCGGGGGCGGGCGTGGGCTGCGGCGCGAGCGTCGTGAGCACGACGGGCTCGCCCTCGTCGACGCGGAGGATGCCGTAATGCGGCAGCACATGGTGGAACAGCGCGAAGATGAGCAGACCCGCGGCGATGGCGAGCAGATCCAGCACGATCATCTTGCCGACGCTCATGTGCTTTTTCTTTTTTGTATGTACGGCTTTATGTTTTTTTTCGTCCATTCCGTCTCATCCTCTCGGCGGGAACAGCTCCGCCATCGTCGCGTCGTCCACCTCGGCATATGCCTGGACAAATCGTTTGAATCCGTCGTCCCGGCGCTGTCCGAACAGATCGCGCTGCCACGAGACGTTGTTCTCGTACGCGACCTTGCTTTCGCCCCAGCGTCTGAGATTGCGGTCCATCTCCGGTTCGAGCTCATTGACCATGCGGTCGAAGATCTCGACGAGCAGCTCATGGCGAAGCCCGTTCTGATACAGCCCCGACGCGGTCTCCAGGAAGATCCGGCGGAAATCCGCGTTTTTCAGCAGGTTGCAGAGCATGTTGCCGACCTGCGAGGGCTTGTGGCCCAGGCCGAGCGCCTCATAGATCGACGCGTCCTGGTTCATCATGGCCTGGTCGAGATCGAAGAACATCGTGCGCCATTTCCCGTCCGGCTGATTGCCGACGCAGTAGCGGATATTGCCGGTCGGGTCGTAGTTGTTGAAGTAAGTCTCCAGACAGATCCACTGGGCGAAGCTGACCAGATCCAGCCTGTCGGCGACGTAGTTGTAATTGTCCGGATTGGTCATGTCATTGCCCGTGGCGAACATGAACAGCTCGTACAGATCCGGGTGGTACTTGTACTTGACGGGCGCGCGGCTGATCCTTGCCAGATCCTCGTCCGAGCCCGTGTGGCTCGCGACGTATTTTCTCGAATACGCCTCGCGCAGCGTGTAGATGCCCCAGTACTCTCCGTTCACGTACAGGATGCAGAAGCGCGAATCCAGCGTAAAGGGATCCGTCACGGCCACGCGCTCGGCGGCCTCGGAAGCGAGAGGCTCGCGGAAGGTGAGCATGCCGACGGAATCGCCGCCGCGCAGATTCAGCGAGTGGAACTCCGTGATGCCCTGGCCGAAGAGGTCAAAGTTGATGTCTCCGCCGTAGCGGTCGCGGAAGACGACCTTGAAGCTCTTCTTGTCCCACGCGCTCCGTGAGGCCGCGCCGTGGAGCGTGATCATGCAGTCGGAGGCAAAGCTCCCGTCCGGGCCGTAGTACTCGGTGTGAGAGTCGTACTCCATGTTGCCGTTGTTGTTGTAGAGTATGTAGAGCTTCTGCGGGTCGAGCGTGACGCAGACGACCGGGAGCGTGTGGTTCTCTCCGAGCAGATAGGTATAGGTGGCGATCTCGCTCGTGAGCTTGCCGTCCGCGACGGCGATCGCGCGGATCTGCGCCGTGCGGCTCAGCCCGAGCGGGCCGGTGTAGACGGAGGACCTGGTCGTCGGCTCGGAGCCGTCGATCGTATAGTAGATCGTGCCCTCGGCGGAGAGCTCGACCTCGAGGGAGGTCCGGTCGTTGTATATGCCGGGAGGCGTTACGCTGACGGGCCTCTCGGTGATATAGCGCGCGCCGCCGGAGTTGGCAGCGTCGGGCGTCCGTTTCGGGAAGAGGAAAAAGCCGCTTTTCCCGTCCAGCCGGCCCTTGCTGTGGTTGAGCGGAACGCCGTAGAGGCTGATGTAGTCCGAGAGCGTCCCGTCCGCGCGGCGGATATAGAAGCCCTCGCCCTTGCCGTCGAGCTTGAAGGGCGTGTGGCAGGCCCCGGTCTCCAGGATCGGGTCTCCGCAGAAGATGGTATAGATCTCCCCCGGGGCGAGCGTGACGTTGGGCAGCCGGAATTTGAGACGATCGTCCGCGTCGTCGCTGACGTAATAATCGCTGAGCGCGATCGTCTCGCCGGAAACGTTTTTCAGCTCGACCCAGTCGTAATAGCCGCCGGCGTGCAGAAGGCTGTCGTCGTTGTAGGTGACGGCCTCGTTGACCACGAGCGCGCCGTGAAGGTCGTTTGCGGCGATGAAGGCCTCATAGCCCTCCGGCGTGTTGGGCCATCCCGGCGTGGGATAGCGCGTGGAGCGCACGGTCTCCGTCTCGAAGCACAGCGAGCAGTCCGCCCCGCAGTTCTCGTAGCTCTGCTTCCACAGCAGCTCGCCTTCGGGCGAGGAGAAGAAAAGCGCGTCGCCGTCGCCGGAGAGCTTGAAGTTCGTGTGGAGCTCGCCCTCCGTGCGGTCCTTCTTCGAGCAGAAGATCACCGCGTAGGCGCCGCTTTCGACCGTCAGCGAGGGGATCTGCCACTTGCAGAGCTCGCTCTCGTCGTCCGAGAGCCAGCATCCGGTGATGTCGCCCGGCTCGGCGCCGGGGTTGTACAGCTCGATCCAGTCCACGAAGTCGCCGTCGGCGTCCGGGAACGCGGCCTTGTTCGCGGCCTGAAGCTCGCTGAGCACGATCTCGGTGCGGAAGGGCTCCGGCGTGGGCTCCGGCGTGGGCTCCGGCGTCGGTTCGGGCGTGGGCTCGGGCGGGGCGGCCGTCTCCTCAGGCGGCTTGTTCTCCTCCGCGGGCGATACCGCGGGCATGCTGCAGGCTGTGAGCAGCATGGCGCACAGCAGCAGGCAGGCCGTGATCGCCCTTGTTTTTTTATGACGGACTGGCAGTTCAAACACGCTATTGTTCTCCTTTGAAGAAAGCATTGAAAAAGGCCGTAATCATTCATGTTAGTTTAGCATTTTCGCCTTGAGGTGTCAAGTTTCCGCCCCGCCCCGGCGGCGCGCGGGGAAAGCGGCCTTCCGCGAACATTTTTTGTGTATTTTACAATTACGAAATACAATTTCTCTTATTTGTGAAACAACTTGCTGTTATCTTATAGATGTAAAGTCCAAAAGAATCTTTTTCATTTTTCTCCTTTTTTCCTCTCACTTATACAAGATCGGGGCCGGGCAGCGCAAGCTGCCCGGTTCTGATCTTTTCTGTACCGTTTTCCGGCCTGTGCGGCGCCTCGCATCGCTTGCATTGTTCCGGGCATACTGGTAAGATAAACACAGAAAAAGGAGGTGAGGACGACGGAAGAACGGAGCTATATCGCGATCGATCTCAAAAGCTTTTACGCCTCGGTCGAGTGCCGCGAGCGCGGTCTGGACCCGCTGGACGCGCACCTGGTCGTGGCGGATCCCGCGCGCACCGACAAGACGATCTGTCTGGCCGTGTCGCCCTCGCTGAAGGCCTACGGCATCCCGGGACGCGCGCGGCTGTTCGAGGTCGTGCAGCGCGCGGAAGAGATCAACGCCCGGCGCCGCAGCCGCGCTCCCGGGCGGAGCTTCTCCGGCAGCTCGCACTTTGCGAGCGAGCTGGAGAGCGACCCCTCGCTCGCGCTGGACTATATCGTGGCGCCCCCGCGCATGGCCTATTACATGGAGTACAGCACGCGCATCTATAAGATCTATCTCAAATATGCCGCGCCGGAGGATATCCACGTTTACTCCATCGACGAGATCTTTCTCGACGCGACGGACTATATCCGCACGCGCGGCGTCACGGCGCGGGACTTTGCGATGCTCATCGTGCGCGACGTGCTCGAGACCACGGGCATCACAGCCACGGTCGGGATCGGGACGAACCTGTACCTGGCGAAGATCGCGATGGACGTGATGGCCAAGCGCATGAAGCCGGACGCCGACGGCGTGCGCATCGCCGAGCTCGACGAGATGGGCTACCGCCGCGCGCTGTGGGATCACCGCCCGCTGACGGACTTCTGGCGCGTGGGCCGCGGCATCGCCAAAAAGCTGGAGGACAACGGGCTCTACACGATGGGCGACGTGGCGCGCTGCTCGATCGGCAAGGCGGGCTCCGGCCATGACGAGGAGCTGCTCTACCGCCTCTTCGGCGTCAACGCCGAGCTGCTCATCGACCACGCCTGGGGCTTCGAGAGCTGTCTGATCTCCGACATCAAGGCCTACCGTCCCGCCTCGCGCAGCATCAGCTCCGGCCAGGTGCTGATGACGCCCTACGGTTTTGAAAAGGCGCGGCTGATCGTGCGCGAGATGAGCGAGCAGCTGGCGCTCGAGCTCGTCGACAAGGCCCTGGTGACGGACCTCGTAGAGCTGTATATCGGTTACGACCGCGTCTGTCTCGCCGACAAGGCGCTCGCGCGGGAGTACGCCGCCGACGCGGAGAGCGACCGCTACGGCCGCCGCGTGCCGAGATCCGTGCACGGCTCCGCGCGGCTGGATCGCTACGGCTCCTCGTCGAAGCAGATCACGGAGGCGATGCTCGCGCTCTATGACCGTATCGTCGATCCGGCGCTGAGCGTGCGGCGCGTCACCGTCGCCGCCTGCGAGCTGGAGGACGAGAGCTTTCTCGGCCGCGAGAGTGAAAAACAGTTCGACCTCTTTGGCGAGATGGATGGCGCGGGGGAAGAAAGCGAAGCGGAAAAGGAAGCCCGCATGAGCGAGCGCAAGCGCCAGCAGGTAATGCTGGACATCAAGAAGAAATACGGCAAGAACGCCATTTTGAAGGGCACCAACCTGGAAAAGGGCGCGACGGCGATGGAGCGCAACCGCCAGATCGGCGGGCACAAGGCGTAGGAGGCAGGCATGGGCAAATACGACGACATCATCTCCCTTCCCCACCCCGTCTCAAAGACGCATCCGCCCATGCCGCGCGCCGAGCGCGCCGCGCAGTTCTCCTCCTTCGCCGCGCTGACCGGCTATGAGGAGATCGTGGCCGAGAGCGCCCGTCTGACCGAGACGCGCGCCGAGCTTGACCGCGACGCGCTCGAGGCGCTGGACGGGGCGCTGCGCGCGCTCGCCGCGGAGATCGAAACGCGCCCGGAGGCGGAGCTGCGGTATTTCGTGCCGGACGAAAAAAAGGCCGGCGGGCGCTACGAGACGCTCCGCGGCCGCGTGAAGAAGATCGACGAACAGGCCTCGCTGCTTCTGCTCGAGGACGGGAAAAAGATCCCTCTCGGCGATATCGTATCGATCGAAAAGGTATAACGAAAGGCTAAAAAAACAGCCGGTCGGGATGTGATGATCCCGACCGGTCAAGCTGTCGACAAAGTGCCGACAGCTTGACGGGCAAAACGGGAACTTCAAAACAGTTCCCGTTTTGCTGTGATTGAACGAAGAAAGGGGGCTCTCCGCCCCCTCTCTTCGCTCTCCCCCTGCGTGTCAAAAGCTTGCCGCAAGGCTTTTTCTGCAATCTCACCGGTCGGGATGTGATCCCGACCGGTCGTTCTTTATTTTGCCGCAAAGCCGAGCGTGACCTTGAACAGGTCCCCGTCCACCGTGACGGCAAGGCTGCCGCCCTGCAGCTCGGCGAGACTGCGCGCGATGGACAGGCCCAGTCCGCTGCCCTCGCTCGAGCGCGAGGCGTCGCCGCGCACAAAGCGCTCGGTCAGCTCCTCGGGGCTCTGCACGATCTCGCTGCGCGAGGTGTTGCGGAAGATCACGGCCGGGCCGTTTTCGTCCTCCTTCAGCTCCAGATAGACCCGCGTGCCGGGCAGGGCGTATTTGAGGATGTTGCTCATGAGGTTGTCGAAGATGCGCTGGGTGTGCCGCGCGTCGGCGCGCGCCATGACTTCTTTTTCCGGCTTTCGGAGCACGAGCTCGAGCTCTTTCTGCGCCAGCTTCTCGCCGTATTCCCCCGCCGTCTGCTCGAGCATCACGCTCAGAGAGCAGTCCTCGATCGTCACGCCCAGCGCGCCGGAAGAGGCCTTGGAGGCCTCGACGAGGTCGTCCGTCAGCTTCTTGAGCCGCGCGCTCTGCCGCTGCAGCACCTCGATGTATTCCTTTGCCTGTTCATTGTCGATCTCTTCCCTGGACAGAAGGTCTACATAGCTGACGATCGAGGTCAGCGGCGTTTTGATATCGTGCGAGACGTTGGTGATGAGCTCGGTCTTCATGCGCTCGCTGCGCAGCCGCTCCTCGACCGCGCGGGAGATGCCGGAGCGGATGGCGTTGAGGTCCTCGGCATGGGCTTTGAACTCGCCGAGAAGATACTTCGTCGGAACGGTGTAGTCCGTATTGCCGCCTGCGATCTCCTGCGCGCCGCGGCGCAGCCCTTTGGCGCTGATCAGCCCCCAGAGAGCCAGCGGGAAGAACACGAACAGATTGATCAGAAAGCCGGTCGCGCCCGCCCTGCGGCTGTTCGCCGCGAGGATCACAAAGCCGATGAACTCCGCTCCGCAGAGGATCAGCAGCCCGCGCCATACCAGAGGAAGCCCGGTGAGGAGCATCCTCAGCCAGCCCCATAGGGCCTTGAGCGCGCGCCACAGCAGCTGCAGCAGCTTGTAAAGGATCGTGCCGCGGACGAGCGTCTTCTGCTTGACGCGCACGGCGAGACTCACGCACCACAGCAGACCGAGCAGCACGGCGAGCACGAACAGCAGCGCGGCGGCGGCCAGGCGGAAGCCGATCTGGCGGTTGAGATGATCGAGGATCTCGACGAAGGCATACAGGATGTAGGCGCCGGCCGTGAAGATCAGCGCGGTAAAGAGGTCGAAGGGGATCTTTTCGATAAAGCTTGCCCTGATCTCGTCCGTGTCCCGGCGGTGCCCCGCCGCGCGCAGCAGGAAGATGAAGACCGCGATCGCGAGCAGCAGACAGGCGGCGGCCGCGCCGATGAGAAGCTGATCGTTGGCCGCGGCGAAGTCGAAGCAGCCCAGCTGGAAGGCGGCGCTGTCGCGCTGCGTCATGTCGCGCAGGAGATAACAGGTCACCGTATAGTTCACCTGCCGATAGCGCGGCTCATACATGTCGCCCGGGGTCGTGACGGCCCGCGGCGTGGGCGTGGGCTCCGGGTCCGGAACGGGCGGCGTCGGTATGGCCACGGCTTCGACGCCATCCGGAAGAGCCGTCGGCAGCGGCTCCATGGGCAAGGCGTCCTGCGCCGCCTCTTCCGTCTGTGCCTCCTCGCCCCAGAACGTTCCCTCGGGAAAGGCGTCGTAAGGGAAATAGTTCCAGCCCGGCCTCGTGACGACGGCGATCGTCTCCTCGCCGGCATAGTTCGTCGCGCGCAGCACGCCGTCGCAGTCGAAGATCTCATAGCGATAGTTGGCGCTGCTGGCAAGGAACGCGTTGTTCTCCCCCTCCGATTTCACCGGATAGACGCGGTCCGCGATCCCTGCGGCCTCGAGCGCGCAGAGCGACTGCGCCAGATGTTCGCGCGCCGCGGCCGCGCCCTTGCCGTAAAAGCCGGCCGAGTACAGCATCCCGGCGGCGGCCGCGCTGACGGCGCAGCCCAGGCACAGCGCGCAGAAGAGGATGGCCGCTATGCTTTTGGCGATCAGGCTGCCTTTGAGCTTGTTCATTTCCCGCTCCTTTCGAACTTATAACCACGGCCCCACACGGCTTTGATCCAACGCGGTTCGGCAGGGTCGACCTCCAGTTTTTCGCGGATATGACGGATATGGACCGAAACCGTGTTCTCCGCGCCGTAGGGCTCGCCGTTCCAGACGCGGCGATAGAGCTCCCTGGGCGGAAAGACCTCGCCCGCGTGGCGCATCAGAAAGCGCAGGATCTCGTATTCCGTCGGCGTGAGGGAGACCGTCTCCCCGTCGCGTGTGACCTCCTTGGCCTTTTCGTCAAGACTGATCGGCCCGATCGTGAGCGCCCCGTCGTCCGCCTTTCCGCCGCCGAGCTGCATATAGCGCCGCAGCTGGGATCTTACGCGGGCGCAGAGCTCGACCGGATTGAAGGGCTTCGTGACGTAGTCGTCCGCCCCGACGTTGAGCCCGAGCACCTTGTCGGTGTCCTCGCTCTTGGCCGTGAGCAGGATGACGGGGACGTTGCTCTCCTCGCGCAGCTTCGCCGTGGCGGCGATGCCGTCGAGCGCGGGCATCATCACGTCCATGAGCACCAGGTGGATCTTCTCGCGCCGCAGCACGTCCAGCGCCTCGCGCCCGTCATGGGCGGCGAAGGTCGTGTAACCCTCGGCCTCGAGATAGATCTTCAGGGCGGCGACGATGTCCCTCTCGTCGTCGCAGATCAGAATGTTGTACATCTCCTCACCTCTCGCGCCTATCTTACGATAAAAGTCTTTAAGTTCCAAGTACGCAAAGCATTAAGATTTTCTTAACATGAAACGCCCCCGGAATCCTTTCCGGGGGCGTTTCGGTCGAAAAACCCGTATCCTGAAATCGAAAAGCTCACGCTTTGACGCTTCCGTCGGCATTGAACAGCGGCAGCGGAGCGAGGACGATGATGTCGTCGCGCTCGATCGCGTCGCCCTCGGCCAGAACGGCCATGCGGCCCGCGACGATTCCGCCCGCGGCGGTGACGAGCTCTTCCATCGCGCGCAGGCTCTCGCCGGTGGAGATCACGTCGTCGAGGATCAGCATGCGCTTGCCGCGGATCTGCTCGGCGTCGGCGGTGTCGATGATAAGACGCTGCACGGCGGCGGTGGTGATGGACTTGACGTTCACCTCGAACACGCCGGACATATAGGCCTTGGCGACCTTGCGGGCGAGGAAGTATTTCTCCGCGCCGCTCTGGCGCGCCATCTCGTAGAGCAGGGGGATGGCCTTGGCCTCGGGCGCGATGAGATAATCGTACTCCGGCGCGCGCTTGAGAAGCTCTTCGGCGCAGTGGACCGTCAGCTCTACGTCGCCGAACATGACGAAGGCGCCGATGTAAAGATCGTCCGTGACCTTGCAGATGGGCAGCTCCCGTTTCAGGCCGGCGATGTCGATTTCATAAGTCATTTTCAGTTCCTCCCGATTAAAAGTGGATCAAGACACCTTGTATTTTACAGGATGTGCGTGAAAAATCAAGTGGCAATGTCGTTTTTCCCGCGGCGATTTGAGGATTGCGAAAAAGGGCGGCTTATGGTATTCTGAATGAGCTACAGGACTCTTTCCTTTTTGAAAGGAGCTTAGATAGATGCGCTTGAAACCCGTCTGCCGTAAGCTGATCGCCCTTTTTCTGCTCTTTGCCATGCTGCTTCCGCTCAGCGCCTGCAGCTTCAGAAGCGGCGAGAGCGGCCCGGCGCCCTCCGCGCAGGGCGCGTCCGAAACTGTCGCGCCGACCCCGGAGCCCACGCCTGAGCCGACGCCCTATGTGGTTCCGGCCGATCTGCCGCTCCGGATCAGCGAGGTCATGCCCTCCAACAAGGCGACTCTCGCCAGTGGGAACGATTTCCCCGACTGGGTGGAGCTGCACAATGCCGGCAACGAAACGATCTCCCTCCGGGGCGTGTTCCTCTGCTGCGGGACGGACAGCTTTGAGCTGGGCGACGGAGAGCTCGGCGCGGACGGATACATGGTCGTGTTCTGCGACGACAGCGGTCTGCCCGCTCACGCGTCCTTCTCGATCTCCAAAGAGGGCGAAAGCCTTGCGCTGCGCACCGACAGCAACCTGATCCTCGACGAATTCGAGCTCCCCGTCTGCGAAGCCGACCGCAGCGCCTGCCGCGCGGAAGACGGCGGCGTTTTCGTCACCGCGATGGCTACGCCCGGCTTCGCCAACACCTTGGAGGGCTTTGAACAGTGCCAGGCGGCGCGCGTCTGCGAAGCGCCCCTGCAGATCAACGAGGTCATGGTTTACAAGCAGTTCGGCAACAGCCCCAGGGGCGTCGGCAGCGACTGGGTGGAGCTGAAGAATGTCAGCGGCGGCGACGTCGATCTCTCGGAGTATTATCTCTCCGACAGCGCCAAGGACCGTCTGAGCTACCGCCTGCCCGAGCAGGTGCTCCCGAGCGGCGGCTATGTGCTGATCTACTGCGACGGCTCCTCGGACGGCGGCGAATACGCGCCCTTCAAGCTGGACTCGCAGCGCGAACACCTCTATCTCAGCCGCGCGGACGGGACGCTCTGCGATTACGTGCTGCTCGAGAGGATCCCCTACGGCAGAAGCTACGGCCGCGGTGAAGACCTGAACGCTTTCTGCTACATCTCCTCCCCCACGCCCGGCGCCGTCAACGGAAGCGGTGCGCTCCGCGTCGCCGAAAAGCCCGTGCTGCTGAGCAGCGAGGGCGTCTTCAACGACGTGGAATCCGTCGAGGTCGTGCTCAGCGCCCAGGGCGAGATCCATTACACCACGGACGGCTCCGTACCGACGGAGAGCTCCGCTCTCTACACCGGACCGCTGAGCGTCAGCTCGACCTCCGTGCTGCGCGCGGTCAGCTTTGAACCCGGCTGCATCGCGAGCGACCCGCTCAACCTGAGCTATATCATCAACGAACACCACACGCTCCCCGTTGTGAGCGTGATCGCCGATCCGGTAAGATTTCTCGCCAAGGACGGCGTGTACTATGACACCGGCCATCCGAATGAGCTCGGCGGCGCCGTGGAGTTCTTTGATCTGGACGGCAGCGGCTTTTCCATCGCCTGCGGCCTGAAGCTGCACGGAGCGGTCTCCAAAGAAGTCTCCAACAAGAAGAGCATCAAGCTCTGCTTCCGCTCCCGTTACGACGGCAACCTTGAGTATGACGTGTTCGGCAACGGCGTGACCGATTTTGACTCGCTGCTGCTGCGCCACCCGGCCGAGGATCAGATGTCGACCTATCTGCGCGATATCCTGATCCACGATATGGCGATGCAGTGCTTCCCCAAGCTGCCCTGTCTTGACTACAAGTTCGTCATCCTGTACATCGACGGCCAGTACTGGGGCATTTACGCGATCCGCGAGGCCTTTTCCGCCACCCATTACGCCAATCACTTCGGCTATGACGTCGACACGGTCTCCAGCTGGAAATGTCTGTGGGACCGCAACACGCCGGCCGGCCAGGCCTGCGAGTTCGCGCTCAACAACGATCTGACCAACGAGGAGAATTTCAATTACGTCAGCCAGCACCTGGAGATGGACAGCCTGATCGGCTGGACGATCCTTCAGGCCTGGTGCGCCAACTATGACTGCAACCCGTCCAACGTGCGCTATTTCTATTCCTCCGAGGATGAAATGATGCATTTCGGCCTGTCCGATCTCGATCTGGGCATGTTCACGCATGACCTCTTCGACGTGCCGCTCTACGGTTCGGTCAACGACGGCATGCGCAACAACTACGATTTCAACATCCTCGCGCGCAAGGTCTTTGCCAACCGCGGCTATCAGCTTCGCATGGCGCAGCAGCTCTCCGACGCCTTCCGCGGCGCGATGGCCGACGATAACGTCGTGGCCATGATCGAGGGCTACCGTGCGACGCTCGCTCCCGAGGTCGCGCGCGACATGCGCCGCTGGTTCCCCGGCATGTCCGAGGGCAACGCCGTGTCCGACTGGAATCTCCTGGTCGATCGGCTGTGCAATTACGTCACATGGGGCAACGGGCGCGCGCGCCAGATGATCGATTCCTTCATCGCCCATACCAGCCCCCGCTTCTCGCAGGAGGAGATCAATTACTACTTCGGCGGTCTGATGGGCTGAGCCGAAAAAACACGCAAAAAAAAGAACGTCTCTTTTCGAAGCACCCTCCGCAAGGAAGTACTATCGTTCAAATTCAAAGGGAGACATTTGACATGAAAACGATCAAAGATGTTAAAAATGTATTGGAATCTCATGGACTGTCTGAATATACCATGTCAATTGAGGCTGCGGTCAAAGATGCCATACACATCGAGTTGAGCGCAGCGCATGAAGAAGACATCCCTCTTGGGGCATCCAAAATGGGCGGTTTGCCAGATTTGCCAGACGGCATAGAGTGGTTCAGACAAGAGATGACAAATATTCCGCTATCGTTCGTTTGCCAAATTAACTTTGCAGATACCACGCCTTATGATCAAGCGAATAAACTGCCTGACCATGGCATTCTCTATTTCTTTTATGATGCTTCCATGGACATGCCCTGGGGATTTGACCCGAATGATGCCGATGGTAAAGTCTTGTACTATTATGAGGGAGACCTGTCCAATCTGAAGAAAGCCAATGCACCAGATGATTTAGAAGAGGCAGGCAGTTTGTTTGCACCTTCAGTAATGCACTTTGAGTGTGCGATTGATTTCCCTGATTTGGAAAGCTCCGCTGGTGAAAAGCTGCCGCTCAAGGAAGACGACGTAGATAAGTATTTTGAGATTCTGGACGGCATTTCCGAACCGGACAACAAGCTGCTGGGGCACTCAAACAATATTCAAGGCGGTATGGAGTTGGAGTGTGAACTAGTATCCCAAAAGTTATACTGTGGTGATCCCAGTGGGTATATTGAAGGACGTGCCCGGGGATTAGATAAAAACACAAACAGATGGAACTTGCTGCTTCAAGTGGATAGTAACGAAGATTTGGGTATGATGTGGGGTGACGCTGGCAGGCTGTATGTTTGGATTACCGACGAAGACTTAGAGGCAAAGAACTTTAAGGCGGCCTGGGTGATTTTGCAGTGTTATTAAGTGTGTGCCAGTCTTAATACGGATAAAGGATATTATAACAATTTGTTAAAAGGCGCCTTGTCCGCAATCATAACGAGCATCGGATTTTGCACCCAAAAATCCGGAGCAGAGCGACAAAACAGGCGTGACCGTTTCGGTCACGCCTGTTTCATATCCTTTTAGCCGGTAATGATCTAACTCAAAGCACTTCCTTACGAAGTGCCTCCTTCGAGACGTTCTTTTTTTGCCGCCGGCTTACTTTACGATCACCGAGATCCCGTTGGGGATGAAGCAGAGGCTCTTCTTTCCCATCGCGCGGGCCATGTCCAGCGCGTCGGGCAGCGCGGGAGCGTAGCGCATCTTCATCTCCTCGACCATGTCCTTCAGTTCCGGCCGCGTGACGAAGATCACCGTGTGGTGCATCAGGATGCGCGCGAGGATCTGGCTCTCCCACTGGTCGGGCACGGTCCGATCCTGCGGCGTGGCCATCTGCTCGGCGTAGAGCGAGGCGGGGCTTTCGCAGTCGCGCAGCGAGCGGTAGAAGCCCTCGCCGCCGTGGCCGTCGGCGCATTCGGCGCAGAGCACGATCACGCCGCCCTCGACGCAGCTCGCCTCCGCGGCCGTCATGCTCTTGACGCACTGGTAAAGGTTCTGATCCAGCGGCGCGCCGCCGTTGGAGGTCACGACGATCTCGGAGGGCACGGGCGCGACCTTGAAGTAGTCGAGCATGTAGTCGCAGCCGCGGCGGTGCGCCGTGCGGAAATTGCCGGCGAAGGCGGCGACGGTCTTCTTCTCCTCGTCGATGACGACGTTGACGATGAAGGCGAGCTTTGCCATCTCCGCCGCGGCGAGCATGTCCTCGTGAATCGGGTTGCCGTCCAGGACGCCCGTGCGGGCGAAGGGGCTGTCGATGAAACGCGAGCAATGGTTGCCCAGCACCGTCACCTGGTCGGCCACGCCGGGCAGCACGCTCTTGCGTCCGCCGGAGAAGCCGGCGAAGAAGTGCGGCTCGATAAAGCCCTCGGCCACGAGCAGCTCGGTCTCGACGGCCAGACGGTCGACCACGCAGGGCGCGCCGGAGGGCAGCGTGCCGATGCGCAGGTTGGACGCGGCGTCGCGGCAGTCGTGCACGACGACGCGGCAGCTCTCCATGATCTCGCGTCCGAGCTTGTCCTCAAGCTCTTTCGTGCTCGTCGGGCGATGGAAGCCCGTGGCGACAAGCAGCGTGATGTCGATATCCGGGCTGCCCGCGCGCAGCTCTTCGAGCATGGGCGGCAGGATATCGCGGCTCGGCACCGGGCGGGTATGGTCGGAGACGATGATGACGCAGTTCTTTTTGCCTTTTGCCAGTTCGCACAGCCGCGGGCTGTCAATGGGGCTCGCCATCGCCGCGCGCACGATCTCGACGCCGCTGCCCGCGGCCTTGAGCTCGCCGATGCGGGACGTGAGCACCGGGGCCTTTCCCTCGTCGTATTCGATAAAGCTCTTTCCGTATGGGATGCGGATCATTTATTTTCTCCCCTTCAACTGTGCGATCATCGCGTCGCAGACCTCGTCCATGTCGCCGACGATGCCGTAGCTGCAGTAGCCGAAGATCGCGGCCTCCGGGTCGCGGTTGACGGCGACGATCACGTCCGAATCGGTGATGCCGGTGACGTGGTTGACCGCGCCGGACACGCCGAAGGCGATATAGACCTTCGGCTTGACGACGACGCCGGACTGGCCGATGACCAGCTTGTAGGGCAGCACGCCGCGGTCGAAGACCGGGCGGGTGCAGCCCAGCTTGCCGCCGAGCAGCTCGGCGAGCTCGCGGTAGCGTCCCAGCGCGTCCGCGCCCTTGAGACCGTTGCCGACGCAGACGATATACTCCGCGTCCGCGATGTTCAGGCTCTCGTCCTCTTCGTCTGGCAGGTAGTCCAGGACCTTCGTGCGGATCTTCTCCACGGGGAAGTCGATCTTCTCCTCGATCAGTTCGCAGGGGCGCGCGCCGGTCGGGAGGTATTTGAAGGTGCCCGGGCGGATCGTGCCGACCTGCGGACGCACGAAGGGCACGGTGATGACGGCCATCATCTTGCCGCCGACGGCGGGCTCGATGAATTCGATATCGCCGGTCTTGGGATCATAGACGAGCTGCGTCGCGTCGGAGGTGCAGCCGGTGGGCAGACGGCAGGCAAAGCGCGGCGCGAAGTCGCGCCCGTCGATCGTGCCGCCGACGAGCACCGCCGAGGGCTTGTACTTGCGGCAGAGCTTCGTGAACAGCTCGGTATAGGCGTCGACGGAAAAGCGCTCGTAGCCCGTTCCGGAAACGCGGATGAGCTTTTCCACGCCGCAGTCCATGACCTTTTCCAGCTCGCTGCGGTGCAGCTCGCCCACGACGACGGCGCAGAGCTTTTCTCCCGCCGCGTCGCAGAGCTTTCTCGTCTCGCAGCAGAGCTCGAGCGAGACGGGCAGGACCTTGCCGCCCTGGTGCTCGATATAGACCCACATGTCCTTGTATTCGTTCTTGTTCATCCCGCTCACCTCCTCACAGCTTGTCCGCGATCAGCGCGAAGAGCTTTTCGGCGTCCTTCGCCGCGCTGCCCTCGCGGATCATCTCGCCGCCGGGGCCCTTCTCGGGCGGATAGGTGCGCGGCACCTTCGTCGGCGAGCCGGGGTCGCCGATCTGCGCGCGGTCGAGCCCGGGGATGGTGTCGGACGTGAACTTCTCGATCGGCGCCGTGCGCGAGGCCTTCCAGCTTTTGAGGTTGGGGATGCGCGGACGGTAGTTCGTCTTCTCGACGGTCATCAGACAGGGAAGCTGCGCCTGCGCGGTCTCGATCCCGCCCGTGAGCTCGCGCTCGGCGGTGACGGTCCTTTCTTTTTCGTCGACCTCCAGCACCGTGCAGACGGAGCTGAGCTGGCTGGCGTCGAAGCGCTCGGCGAGCTGGCTGGCCATCTGGCCGGTCGCGCCGTCGAGGGACTCCTTGCCGCAGAAGATGAGGTCATACTTGCCCAGCAGCTTCGCCGCCGTGACGATCACGTAACTCGTCGCCAGCGTGTCGGCGTTGGCGAAGGCGCGGTCGGACAGCAGCACGGCCCTGTCGGCTCCGGCGGCGAGACACTCGCGCAGGGCCTCGGCGGCCTGGTCGGGCCCCATCGTGATGACGGTCACGGTCCCGCCGTATTTTTCTTTTGTCCGGACGGCGGCCTCCAGGGCGTTGCCGTCCAGCGGATTGAGGATCGCGGGCACGCCCGCGCGGATCAGGCTGCCGGTCACCGGGTCGATCTTGACGAGGTTGACGTCCGGCACCTGCTTGACGCACACGAGGATGTTAAGCATGCTCGGCACCTCCTTCCGCGTCGTGGCAGACCTTGCCGGGATTGAGGATCCCCTTCGGGTCGAAGACCTGCTTGATCGCGCCCATCAGGCCGTAGGCCGTTTCGCCCACGGACTCGCGCAGATAGGCCTTTTTCGCGTGGCCGATCGAGTGCTCGCCGGAGACCTGGCCCTCGAACTCGGTGCACTTGGCGTAGCAGGCGTCCATCAGCCGCTTCACGCGGCGCTTGAACTCGTCCTCCTCCAGATCGTTGGAGCAGCAGTAGATGTGCAGGTTGCCGTCGCCCGCGTGGCCGAAGGAGCGCACGTACACGCCCTGGCGCTCGGCCTCGTCGTGGGTGTAGACGAGGAATTCCGCGATGCGGTCGACGGGGACGACGACGTCCATCTCGTCGAGCAGCTTCGTCTCGGCCTCGATGACCGTGAGGAAGGCGCTGCGCGCGGCCCAGACGTCCTTTTTCAGCCCGTCCGTCCACACGACCAGCGTGTCGTAGGCTCCCGTCTTCTCGGCGACCTCGCCGAGACGGTCCATCTTGGCCGTGAGCTCGGCCTCGCTGTCGCCGATGAGCGTCACGAGGATATAGGCGCCGGCCTCTTTGCCGTTCACGACCGTGGGGAACACGGCGTTGCCGGTGAAGGCCGCGGAGGAGTCGACGATGTCGCGCTCCATGAACTCGATCGACTGCGGATCGAGGTTGGCCAGCTTGATCGCCGGCACCGAGGCGATCGCCGTGGCGATGTCGCAGAAGGGCAGGATCAGGCTCACGTCCATCCGCGGCTTGGGCACGAGCTTCAGGGTGAGCTCCGTGATGACGCCCAGCGTGCCCTCCGAGCCGATCATCAGATGCAGCAGGCTGTAGCCGGAGCTGGTCTTGCACACGGTCTTGCCCAGCTTCATGATCTGCCCGTCCGGCAGCACGACGGTCATCGCCAGGACGTAGTCGCGCGTCACGCCGTACTTGACGGCGCGCATGCCGCCGGCGTTCGTCGAGACGTTTCCGCCCACCGTGGCGGTCTTTTCGCCCGGGTCGGGCGGATACATCAGACCGTGGGAAAGCGCGTCGGCAGCGAGATCGCAGAGCCTGACGCCCGGCTGGGTGTGCACGACGAGGTTGTTCATATCATAGGACAGGATCTTGTTCATCTTCATCGTGCTCAGAACGATGCCGCCCGCGATCGGAACGCAGCCGCCGACAAGGCCCGTGCCCGCGCCGCGCACCGTGACGGGGACGTTCTCCTCGTGGCAGATCTTCAGGATCGCGGAGACCTCCTCGGTGCTCTCGGCGAGGCAGACCGCCTCGGGCAGGCAGCGCCCGTAGATCGGCATCTCATCGTGGGAATACTCCTCCCGTACCGCGTCGCCGTACTGGAAGCGGCCGTCGCCGACGACGGCGCGCAGCTTCTCGGCCGCAGCCGGGGAGAGCTTGTTGTATGAGGCCATGGAAACCCTCCTTTTTATTCGTTTTTTCCGGTGTTCGCTCTTGTTTTTAAGTATATCACTCCGTTCCGCTTCCGGACAACTGTCATTTGTATCAAAATCGCTTTTTTGAACAGGCAGACTGCATTTGCCAAATTTATATCAATTCTTGCAAAGCTTCTTTTCTGTATTATAATGTCTCCTCGGTTGTAATTTTTTGTGGGATTTGTCCGCTTATTGAAAGGACGCTTGATATATGGGCAAAAAAAGCCATCTGATGACGGCGATCGCGCGCTGGATCGTGGATCGGCGCAGGCTGATCATGATCATTTTCGTCGCGCTCGCCGCTTTGAGCGTATATACCAGCACGCTCGTCGTCACGAACGACAGTCTTGAGCATTTTCTTCCTGCCGACACCGAGACGCGTCTCGGCCTGGATATCATGGATCGGGAGTTCGTCACCTACGACACGGCGCAGATCGTCGTGCGCAACATCTCTCTCGACCAGGCCAGGAGCATCGCCGCGGAGATTGAGAGCGTGGAAAACGTCAAGAAGGTAGAGTTTGAGGACGCCGACGGGCACTACGAAAAGCTCTCCGGTCTTTTTGACGTGACTTTCCGGGGTGCGAACGACGATCCCTCCAGCAAGGCCGCGCTCGACGAGATCGAGGAACGGCTCGGCGTGTACGACCTCTATGTCAACACCAAGGTCGGTAATCCGCTGAAGGTGATCATCGACAGCGAGATGGTCATTGTGGACGTCATCGCCTTTGTGATCATCGTTCTGGTGCTGCTCGTTACCTCACGCACCTACGGCGAGATCCCGGTACTGATCCTGACCTTCGGGGCTGCGGCGCTTCTGAACATGGGTACGAACTTCCTCATGGGCGAGATCTCTTTCGTCACCGATTCCATCGCGCTGGTGCTGCAGCTGGCGCTCGCGATCGATTACGCCATCATCCTGTGCCACCGCTTCACCGAGGAGCGCGCCTCCGGCAAGGAGCCGCGCGAGGCCGCCATCGACGCGCTGAGCAAGGCCATCCCCGAGATCACGGGAAGCAGCCTTACGACGATTTCCGGTCTGCTCGCGCTGACCTTTATGCAGTACAAGCTGGGAGCGGACATGGGCTTTGTTTTGATCAAGGCCGTTATGATCAGTCTGCTCACCGTCTTCTGTCTGATGCCCGGACTGCTGGTGGCCTTTTCGGGTCTGATCGAGAGGACCGCTCACCGCCGCTTCCTGCCCGATATCCCCTTCCTGGGCAGATTTGCCTATAAAACGCGCAAGGTGATCCCCTTCCTGTTCGTCCTGCTGCTCCTCGGCGCCTTCTTCTGCTCGAAACGCGCCAATTACGTTTACGATCAGTACAGCGTCGAGTCGATCCGCAAAAACAAGATCCAGCTTGCCAAGGAAAAGATCAAATCCACCTTCGGCACGCCGAACACCTTCGCCATGATCATCCCCGCGGGGGACAACGAGAGCGAAAAGGAGATCGTCGCAGAGATCAAGGAACTGCGCCACACGATCTCCGTCACGGGTCTGTCCGACATCGACGCCATCGACGATTACAAGCTGCTCGACGAAGTGACGCCGCGCCAGTTTGCCGAGCTTCTGGATCTCGACATCGAGATCGCCGAGCTCGTCTACGGCAGCTACGCGCTGGAGCACAACGAATACGGCAAGGCCGTGACCGGCATGGACAGCTATCGCATCGCCCTGCTGGACGTCTTCGACTATCTGCTTGAGAGCAAGGACAACGTCACGCTCGATCTGGACGAGGAGACGCAGGACAGGATCGACGAGATGAAGGAGGAGCTCGACGACGGCAAGCTCCAGCTTCTCAGCGACGACTGGAGCCGCATCGTCATCGATTCCGACGTTCCCTCCGAGGGCACGGAGAGCTATGAGTATCTCAGCGCCCTGCGCGGCATTGCGGCGCGTTATTACGATGTGAGCTTTATCGTAGGCGACACGACGAGCTGCAGCGATCTGAAGGCCTCGTTTGAAAACGACAACACCGTCATTACGATCCTGGAGATCGTTTTCGTCACGCTGATCCTGATCTTCACCTTCCACTCGGTCGGCCTGCCGCTGCTGCTGATCCTTGTGATCCAGGGCAGCATCCTCATCAACTTCTCCTCGCCCTATCTGCTTCACAAGGATCTGTTTTTCCTGACCTATCTGATCATCAGCGCCATCCAGATGGGCGCCAATATCGACTACGCCATCGTGATCTCCGATCGCTATCTGGAGTCGCGCAGGCGCCTTGAGCCGAAGGAAGCCATTACCGACGCGCTGAATAAGGCTTTCCCGACGATCGTGACTTCCGGCACGATGATGGCCGCCGCCGGCGGCGTCATCGCGTTTGTCGCGTCCAATGAGACGATCTCCGCCATCGGCGTGTATCTCGGGAAGGGGACCCTGATCTCAATGCTGCTTGTCACCTGCGTCCTGCCGCAGCTCCTGCTGCTGGGCGACAGGCTGATCAGCAAGACCAGCTTTACCAGTCCCCGCGGGGCGATCTTCAGCCGCACGGGCGTCGTCCATCTCGACGGCCGCATCCGCGGCTACGTCAACGGCTACATAGACGCGGAGATCCACGGCCGCTTCAACGGCGATATCAACGCACATATGGAGATCGACACGCTTACGGAGACCGAGGCCCCGGCGGAGATCCCCATGCGGGAAAAGGAGGCGCAGAGCCATGAAGAATAAACAGCATTCTCTTTCCGTTCTCCTTGCCGCGCTCTGTGCACTCTGTGTATTGTTCTCTCTCTTCCCCGCCGCGGTCTTCGCAGACGGGACGGAGGATGATGCGGCCGCCGCAGAGGAGAGCTCTGCCGACGCGGGCGGGCAGCTCGTCATCGGCTATGTGGACGGATCCGCCGGCAAAAACGAGGGAAAGACGATCCGTATCACCTCGGCCGAGGAATTTGAGGCCTTTTCGCGGAACTGCCGCAGCAGCGTCTGGTCGATCGGGCTGAGTGTGCAGCTCGAGGCCGATATCGACTTTGCAGGCCGCTCCGTCATGCCCGTTCCCTCTTTCTCCGGCACCTTCTGCGGCAACGGGCATACGATCAAGAACTTCTACTGCGCCTCCAACGGCTCTCATCAGGGGCTGTTCCGCTATCTTGAGCAGGAAGGGCGCATCCTCGATCTGAATGTCTCCGGCACGGTCATGCCCGACGGCAGCCGCAGCAGCGTGGGCGGTATCGTCGGCACGAGCCGCGGCAGTCTGTCCGGCTGCAGCTTCACCGGAACGGTGGAAGGCCTGGTCTCCGTCGGCGGCATCGTCGGCGAGAATCTGGGCGTGATCAGCGACTGCCGCGCGGCGGGCAGCGTCAACGGCAAACACTTCTCCGGCGGTATCGCCGGATACAGCGACGGAACGATCATTCACTGCAGCAGCAGCGCCGAGGTCAATACCGAGATCCGCGACAGGACGATCGACATCGAGACGCTGGATATCCATGACATCGTCGGCATCAATCTCGTCTCTGCCGAGGATGAGGACACCGTCTCCGACGTCGGCGGCATCGCGGGGATCAGCCTGGGTCTGATCGACGGCTGTGCGAACGACGGAACCGTGGGCTATCAGCATTACGGCTACAACATCGGCGGCATCGCGGGCCGGCAGTCCGGCCAGATACAGAACTGCACCAACAACGGCACGGTCCTCGGCCGTAAGGACGTAGGCGGTATCGTCGGTCAGATGGAACCCTATCTGATCCTGGACGACTCCTCCTCCCTCGCCGACGAGATCAGTGCGCTTCAGGTGGCGATGGACAAGGCCATGAACGATATGAGCGTGAACTCCTCGCAGCTCGGCTCCTCCGCGCAGCAGGTCCGCGACAGCGGCTCGAATATCGGCAGCCACTATGTGGGGCAGGCGATCGACGAGCAGTCCGGCGCAGCCGATGAGAGGGAAAAGCAGGCGCACCGCGAGGATTTCAACGACGCAGCCTCCGGAGCCGGAAGCGCGATCGGAAGCGCGGCAGACTCGCTCGGAAGCGATACGATCAGCGATACCGTCAGCGGCAACCTGTCGGATGACGAGAAAGACCAGCTTATCGATGTGGGCAGCGGCCTCGCCGTACAGGGCGGGTCCGATCTGGCTGCGAGGGTCGATCTGCTGAACGCTCAGCGTGAGGCCGAGCTCGCCGCGCTGGAAGCGGAAAATGCCCGTATGCGGGCGGAATTCGCTTCGCTCGCATCCGGGCTCAACAATATGGGCCGAACGATCCACAGCACGCTCTCCGGCCTCGCCGGAGACATGCAGAGCGTCAACGCGCACTACAGCAATATCCTGACGATGTTTACCAACGCACTCTCGGGCAATCTGCAGCTGCGCGTCATGGAGGACATTTCCGATCTGGATACGGACGCGGACATGAACGGCAAAGTCCTGTTCTGCACCAACAACGGTGAGATCAACGGCGACACGGACGTCGGCGGCATCGCAGGAGCAATGGGCGTGGAGGCCGAGTTTGACCTGGAAGGCATCCTCTCGGCCAATATAACCGATTCGGTCCAGATCTCGACCGACTCCTACTTTGCGCGCTGCATCGTGCGTAAATGCCTCAATACCGGCCTCATCTCCGCCAAAAAGGACTATGACGGCGGCATCTGCGGTCTTGCGGAGCTGGGCGTGATCTCTTCGTCAGAAAACTACGGCGACGTCAAGGCAGGCGGCAACTACTGCGGCGGCATCGTCGGGCAGTCCAAGTCCATCGTCACGTCCAGCTATGCGATGTGCCTTGTTGACGGGAGCGAATACGTCGGCGGCATCGCAGGCCAGGGCAAGCGCGTGGTAGAGTGCAGTTCGATCGTCGATCTTGACGAGACCATCGCCTGCAACGGAGCGATCTGCGGCTGGGCGGACAGCGAGGACGACGACCTCTTCATTTATCACAACAGCTTCGTCAGCGACACGCTCGGCGGCGTGGACGGCATCAGCTATGATCAGGCGGCAACGCCTGTGAGCTACCGCGAACTCTACGCCATGGAAGGGCTGCCGGAGCGCTTCCGTTCGCTGAAGGTCAGCTTCCGCGCGGACGGACTTGTGATCCGCGAACTGTCTGTCCCCTACGGCGGCGGCGTCGATCCCGCAGACATCCCCGCCGTGCCGGAGATTCGCGGATACAGCGGCTACTGGCCGACAACGGATCTGACGCATCTGACCTCGTCCGTCACCGTGGACGCGGTGTATCTCGACCGTCTGACCGGCCTTGCCGCGGATTACACCCGCGAGGGCTCGGTCCTGCCTGCCGTGATCATCGAGGGCATGTTTGAGCCCGGCTCCAGCGTCAGCGTCAGCGACTGGAGCGAGGGGATCCTTCCCTATGAGCACTATGTCCTCTGCGAGGCCCTGAAAGTGGAGATCTCCAGCCGTGTGGCCGATCTGGAGTCGTATTCGATCCACTACCAGATACCGCAGACCTCCTTTTTCAGCGGCAGGCCCATTCTGTGCGTCAAGGGCGAGGACGGGCTGGAAACGCGCGAATACACGGTCGACGGCAGCTATATGATCTTCGACGCCACGGGATCCGAGATCCGCTTCTGCGTGTTGGCGCGCAGCGTCGATCCGAATTACTGCCTGATCGGCGGGATCGTGCTCGTGCTGCTGCTCGTCCTGCTGTCAGCCGTGCTGCTAAAGCGCGCACGCAGGCCCGAAAAGGCCGCGGCGGCCGAAGCCGCGGACGCCGAATCGGAGCAGCCCGATGAAGAAGCGGCTTCTGTCGCCGCGGAAGAAAAGGAGACTGTCGGTACCGTCTCCTGAAGCAAAAAAGAACGTCCGATCTCCTTCACGGAGACCGGACGTTCTTTTTGTCAAACGCTTTTACCTGGAGAGCATGAATTCGCGCAGGCCCGCCTTGTGCAGCGTCCCCACGCCGAGGAGCAGCAGGATCTGGCCGAGCGTGTTCACGCCCTGCTCGATCCAGTTGGAGGCGGCGCTGCCGTCTTTTTTGGCGGCGAGATAGCCCATGCCCATGTAGCAGAAGAAGCAGAGAATGAACACGGGGATCAGGATCTTCTTTTTCATTTTCGCGGACACGACCCCGAGGCCCGCGCACATGCAGCCGAGGCCGAGGACCATCATGCCGATGCAGCCCGCGGTCAGTGGGGCCATCAGCGCGGCCTTTTTCCGCAGCACGAGCATCAGCACGATCGCCAGGCCCGTCAGCAGCAGCCCGGTGGACTGCAGCGGAAGGAAGGCCGTATTGAGCGTCTCGTACGCGCCGATGCCCATGGCGATCAGCAGCTTGTAGAGCGCCTTGAGAAAGCCCGCGAGAAAGCCCACGCAGGCGCCGAAGACCAAGCAGACGAAGCTTCCCTTCGTCATCTTGTTTTTCAGATCGCGTATCAGCAGCACGGCGCTGATCCCGAAGAGGATGACCGGGACGAAATCAGCCAGCGCCATCGGGACGGTAAAAACGTATCCTTCCACAGGCGCCTCCTTTTAGCCCTTGCCCTTTTCCTTGGCGCGCTTGTCGTTGATGATCTTCATCTCCTCGGCCGTGACCTCGGTCACGCCGTGCTCCTTGGCCCAGGCCACGCAGCCCTTGAGCACCGTCGGCAGGAAGATGCGCGGGACGTTGAGGAGCATCTCCAGCGCGTCGTCGGTGAAGTGGACGTCGGGATCGGTGCGGTCGGCCGCGTAGCGGACGGAGGAGAGCGTGGCGTTGCGGATCGGCAGCAGCTCGGGCACGAGGCGCGGCGTCTTGGCGAACCAGAAGTTCTTGCTGTCGCGGTAGCCGTGGCAGATCAGCACGTTGGGCCAGAGCCTGCCCTTCACGCCGTTGATGATGTTGTCGTAGAACTTGGGCTTCATCAGCACCTTGTCGATGCGCAGGATAAAGTGCGCGCCGTACTGGCTGGTGATGCCGTTGAAGTTTTTGTAGGGGGGCGGATAGCAGCCGTCCTCGAGCTTGCGGCCGATGTCCTCATCGGCGTTCTCCAGCTCGCTCACCCAGGTGCACTCGAAGACCTGATAGGCCTCGGCGACCACTTTCGGACGCGGCGTGGAGGGGTCGGCCTCGATGCACAGGCCGTCCTCGAGCGTAAAGCCGAAGTTCTTCATCTTTTCGGCGGGGGTGTCGCCGGGCCAGCCCTGCGCGACGATCTTTTTGTGATAGCCGCGGCCCTCGGGCATGAAGTTGATGGCGACCTGCTTTCTGCCCGCCAGCAGATGCTGCGCGGTGTTGGAGGAGTTGCGCGCCTCCAGGATCATGGCGTAGTAGCCCTTGCCCGCGATGTAGTACGGGAAGCACAGGGAATACGAGCCAACGGAAGTGCTGCCGTCCTCGGCCAGGGTCGAGAGCATGACGGTAGGCATGGGGATGTAGGAGCTGGTCTGGTAGAAGTTGTCGACGATGCGTAAGTCTTTGAAGCTGCTCATGTTGTCGGACGTCCTTTCGTATATGTTATTTTTCTTTTTGCTTTGCGTAGATGAGGAAGAAAAGCGCCATGCACACCTCTCCGAACATGCTGATGAAGAAGATCAGGTCGAAGTTGTACGTGGCGGGACCGAGCGCGGAGAAGGCGAACATCAGAAATCCCGCGAGGAAAAGCGCCGGGGTCTTCTGGCGGATCCAGACGACGATCCCCGCGATGATCAGCGGGATGACAGTACCGAAGCTCAGGACATTGCTGACGACCGTTGCCCAGGCGGGTGTGCCGTCGTTGGGAATGTAGCGAAAGGTACCCGCGAAGTAGTTCGTATCCAGAGTCGTGGCGAAGCCCCCGGCAACGCCCAGCACGATCAGAACGCCGGTGAAGACCCAGACGATCGTCTTCCAGGTTTTGTTGAAGTCCAGCGCGTAGGCGCAGATCGGAAACAGCAGCGGGATCAGTGCGCCGTGGAACACATATCTCAGGCGGCTGAGGTACCAAAAGAGCTTGCCATCCGTCGAGCCGAGCGCGATGATCAGCGCGTCATAAAAGAGCCCGAAGGCGACGAGGGCGGTGAACAGATGGAGGGGCTTCTTTCCCTTATCGCTTCCCTTCATAGCCAGAAGCAGGATCACCAGTTCGATCAAGGTGATCGGCCACACCGCAACGTCGCAGATGCTGATAAGGAACGCTCTCACAGTCCCCACTCCCTTGTACAGATTATACAGAACACAGATTTCCGGCGGCTCCCGTCTTATTCATGTTCATGATTATAAAGCTTCTCCCAGGGATTGTCAACGCCGCGGAACGGATCATATCGCTTTACAGGCCTCCGGGCTTTTGGTATAATAATAGAGATAATTACAAAAAGAGAGGGGATTATCGCATGAAAAAAATACCGCTCGGCTCGACCGGACTTACCGTCACCAAGACCGCGATGGGCTGTCTGCCGCTGCAGCGCTGTGAAAAGGATTACGCCGTGCGGCTGCTCCGGGCCGCGTACGAGGGCGGCATCCGCTATTTCGACACGGCCAACGCCTACACCGACAGCGAGGAGAAGATCGGTCTCGCGCTCGCGGACGTGCGCGGCGGGATCGTGCTTTCGACCAAGAGCCAGGCGCGCGACCGCGCGGGCGTGCTTGCGCACATCGAGAACAGCCTGAAGATGCTGCGCACCGACCACATCGACCTTTTCCAGTTCCACAACGTGCCGGAGATGCCCTCTCCCGACGAGCCGGACGGCGCGTACGCCGGCGCGCTGGAGGCAAAGAGCCGCGGCTGGATCGACCATATCGGGGTGACGACGCACCGCGTCGGCGTGGCCGAGGACTGCATCGCCTCGGGCCTTTTCGAGACGCTGCAGTTCCCCTTCAGCTATATCTCCAGCGAGCGCGATCTCGCCCTGGCCGACAAGTGCAGGGCCGCCGGGATGGGCTTCATTGCGATGAAAGGGCTCGCGGGCGGCCTGCTTCAGAACGCGCGGGCCTGCCACGCTTTTATGAAGGGCTATGACAACGTCGTGCCGATCTGGGGTATCCAGCGCTTTGAGGAGCTGGAGGAATGGCTCGCCGTGGCCGCGGAGGATCCGGACATGGACGACGAGCTCGCCGCCGTCATCCGAAAAGACAGACAGGAGCTCGCCGGCAGCTTTTGCCGCAGCTGCGGTTACTGCATGCCCTGCCCGGTCGGCATCGAGATCCGCAACTGCGCGCGCATGGACAGACTGCTGCGCCGCTCGCCGTGGAAGCAGTATTTCACGCCCGAGTGGCAGGCGAAGATGGATCGGATCGAGGACTGTCTCGGCTGCCGGCAATGCGCCTCGCGCTGTCCCTACGGCCTGGACACGCCGAATCTCTTGAAATATATGCTCAAGGACTACCGCGCGTTCTACGCCGAGCACAAGGACGAACTGTAAAGGCAAAGAAAAGCTCCCGAAAGTGAATTCTTTCGGGAGCTTTTCTTTTTTTGTCAGAAGCAGGCGGCCCACAGCGGGATCGTCAGCGCCGAGAGCGCCGTGGAGAGGAAGATCAGCTTGGCCGAGAGCTCGCGGTTGCCGCCGTAGATCGTGCAGAGCATCGTGGAGTTCGTCGCCGCGGGCATGGCCGCCATCAGCACCAGCACGCCCTCGAGCACGGGCTCGGCGTTCACGGGGCGCAGCAGCAGCATGACCAGGGCCGCGATGCCCCCGAGGCGCAGCGCGACATAGGGGATCGCGCGCCACTCGTCGAAGAGCTTCCGCAAGGGCACGCCGCCGAGCACCGAGCCGATGATGAGCATCGCGCAGGGCGAGGTCGCCTGTCCGATGAAGGCGCAGCCGTCCAACAGGAGCTTCGGCACGGGAACGCGCAGCATATAGAGGATCGCCGCGGCGAGGGCCGCGAGAAAGGCCGGGTTGAAGATCTTCTTCCAGGGCAGCTTGCCCGCCAGGAGGAAAACGCCCAGCGAAAAGCAGATGAGATTGTAGGGGATGTTCAGGAGCGAGGCGTAAAAGGCGGCGGAGGGGCCGAGCACCGCGGCGCAGACCGGGATGCCGATATAGGTGACGTTGCCGCACATCAGCTCGAAAAGATAGACGCCCCGATCGGAGACCTTCGGGCGCGTCAGAACGACGAACAGCCAGGCGACGAGGCCGCTGAACAGGAAAAGAAGCGCCGAGCACAGCAGCGCGCCCAGCACGCCGCCCGCCGCGACGTCCACGGAGGTGTTCAGGATCGCCGCGAAGAGATAGAGCGGGAGGATCAGCTTGACGACAAGGTTCGACAGCGTGCCCGTCCCCTGCTCGGAAAGCACGCCGAGGCGGCGGCAGGCAAAGCCGGCCGCGATACCGATGAAGATGACGACGATCTGATGCAGAGCGGCGGACATGGTTTTCATCCTTTCCGAAAGCTGCTTTTTTATAGTATACCACGCCGCGGCGCCGCTTGGGAAGAGCGTGCGGCGGGAAAAAGACTGTTTACAGAAGCCCTTCGATTTGATAAAATATTATGTTGTGTGACTCGTTGCGGGACGGGGGATCTCCGGGAGAGCTCCCGCTCCGATAACAGAATACGGCTTTTTCCCGGATCCGTTTGAAGAGGCATGGCGCGGATCTGTTTTGAAAGGTGGAACTGCATTGAAAGAAAAGCTTTTGACCTTTTTCCTCGGACGGCGTCTGGAGGACACCGAGCTGAGCGAAGAAAAATTCAACGTCCTGTGGGGCATCCCGATCTTTGCCAGCGACGCGATCTCCTCCGTCAGCTATGCGGGCGAGGAGATCCTGCTTGTCTTGATCCCGGTGCTCGCCATGGCGTCCTTCCGTTACTTCCTGCCCATCGTCGCGGCGATCATCTGTCTGCTCGCCATCCTCGTGTTCTGCTACCGGCAGACCATCGAGGCCTATCCCGAGGGCGGCGGCGCGTATATCGTGGCTTCGGACAACCTCGGTGAAAAGATCGGCCTGATCGCGGGCGGCTCGCTGATCATGGACTATATCCTGACGGTGGCGGTCAGCTCCTGCGCGGGCGCCGCGGCCATCACCTCGGCCTTTCCGTCCATGCTGCCGTATAAGGCGCTGCTGGCCTTTGCGATCATCTGCCTGCTGACCTGGGGCAATCTGCGCGGCATCCGCGACTCCTCCGTGATGTTCGGCGTGCCGACCTATCTGTTCATCCTGACGATGTTCTCGATGATCGCGACCGGCATCATCAAGTACAGCCTCGGCATGGTTACGCCCGCCGAGCAGGCGGTCATGGCCGCCAACTCGACGGAGCTTGCGACCGACGCGATGGTGATCCTCATCCTCAAGGCCTTCGCCTCGGGCTGCACGGCGCTGACGGGCGTGGAAGCGGTCTCCAACGGCGTTCCCAATTTCAAGGAGCCCGCGCCGAAGCACGCCAAAAAGGTCCTGCTCGCCATGGCGAGCTTTGTGTGCGTCATCTTCTTCGGCGTGAGCCTTCTGATCACGCTCTACAAGATCGTGCCCAGCGACGACGCGACGGCCGTCAGCCTGCTGGCCGCAGCCGTTTTCGGCAAGGGCAGCGCGATGTTCTATGTCACGCAGGTCATGACGGTGGTCATCCTCTCCCTCGCGGCGAACACCGCCTTCGCGGATCTGCCGCTCCTGATGAGCCTGATCGCCAGCCACGGCTATCTGCCGAAGCAGCTCGTCAACCGCGGCTCGCGTCTGAACTTCTCCAACGGCATCCTGTTCCTCTTCGCCATGGCCTCGCTGCTCGTGTTCATCTTCCGGGGCAGCCAGCATCTGCTGCTCCCCCTGTATGCCAGCGGCGTGTTCATCTCCTTCTTCCTCAGCCAGTTCGGCATGCTCACGCACTGGCGCAAGCGGAAAGGGCCGCACTGGAAGATAAAGGCCGCGATCAACGGCTTCGGCAGCGTGCTGACCGGCTCGGTGCTGATCATCATCGTGATCATGAAATTCATGCGCGGCGCATGGGTCGCGCTGCTGCTGATCTTCCTGTTCATCATGATCATGCTCAACATCAAGCGCCACTATGAAAAGGTCAGCGCCGACCTGACCATCTCCTCTGTGGAAAACGCGCTTGCGGAGATCAACCATGAAAAGACCGCGCGCGTCATCATCCCCGTGCAGGGTCTGAACAAGTCCTTCATCAAGACCCTCAACTGCGCGCTGAGCTGCGGCTTCCCGGCCATGGAGCTTTACAGCGTCTGCAGCACGGAGGAACAGGCGCTGAAGATCAGGGAACAGATCGAGGCGCTGGGCGTCGACTGCGAGTTCCGTTACGACGTCACGACGCTGCGCAATACCAACGACATCCTGCTCGCGCATATCAAGCAGGAGGCCGAGTCCCTCAAGGACGAGAGACTGATCGTCATGATGGGCGGCCTCGTGGTGACCTCTCCCTTCAAAAAGATCCTGCACAACAGCACGACGCACCGCCTGATGCGGAAGATGGAGACCTATCGGAACGTCTACGTCTTTTCCGTCCCCTACGTCATCGAATAAGCCTTATCGGAACAAAGCAGAAAAAAGGAGTTGTTGCAGCATGGCTGTCATCGCTTTTATCGGCACCGGCAACATGGGCGGCGCGCTGGCGCGCGCGGCCGCAAAGAGCCCGCTGTGCACGAGGCTGCTGCTTTCCAACCGCAGCCCCGAAAAAGCAAAAAAGCTCTGTGAAGAGCTGGGCGCGGAGATAACGGACAACCGCGGCGCCGCGGCGCAGGCGGACGTGCTCTTCCTCGGCGTCAAGCCGCAGGGGCTTGAAGAAATGGCCGCGGGCATCCGGGACGTGCTCGCCGCGCGCGAGCGCTGCGTCGTGGTCTCGATGGCCGCGGGCTGGACCGTGGCGGAGCTGGAAGGGCTACTCGGCGGCCTGCCCGTCGTGCGCATCCTGCCCAACATCCCCGTCGCCGTCGGCGAGGGCGTGACGCTGCTGTGCGCCTCGGGCAAGGTCACGGCGGAGGAAAAGGAGCTTGTGAAAAGCCTGCTCGCCCCCTCCGGCATGGTCGCGGAGCTCGACGAGGATCTGATGGACGCGGCCTCGGGCGTCACGGGCTGCGGCCCGGCCTTCGCCGCGATGTTCATCGAAGCGCTCGCCGACGGGGCGGTGGCCTGCGGCCTGCCGCGGCGCGAGGCGATCGCCTTTGCCGCGCAGATGCTCGCGGGCACGGCGCGCACGCTGCTTGCCTCCGGCGAGCACCCCGATGCGCTCAAGGACCGCGTCTGCTCCCCCGGCGGGAGCACGATCCAGGGCGTAAGAAAACTGGAGGAAAGCGCCTTCCGCGCCGCGGTGATGAACGCCGTGATCGCCACCTACGAGAAAGAGTTCTGAACAATCAAAAAAAGCTCGGAAGCAAAAGCTTCCGAGCTTTTTTCTATTCTCTCAGTCGAGCAGGCTCTCGATCTCGGCCGCGGCGGCGGCGATATCGTCGCTGCATACGCGCCTATCGCAGAAGCCGGCGGACGCGCGAAGCCTTTCCGCCGTCTGCAGACGGAGCCCCAGCTCCAGCTCACTGCGGGAGACCGCCCGCAGCCGCTCCTCGAGCACCTTTTCGGAGGGCTCGACATAGACGCACAGCGCCTCGGGCATGTTCCGCTTGATCTGCGCGGCGCGGTCGAGCTCGCGCTCCATCAGGACGCTTTTGCCCTGTGCGAGCTGCTCCTCCACCAGCTTGCGTGAAGTGCCGTAGTCGTTGCCGGCAAACTCCGTCGTCTCGATCAGATCGCCCGAGGCCTTCATGGCCTCCCAGCCCTCGAGCTCGAAAAAGTAGAAGCCGACGCCGTCCTTTTCGCCCTCCTTCATCTTGCGGGCCGTCACAGGGACGACGGGCACGAGACGGGCGCTGCGCGCGAACAGGGCGGTGATGACCTCGCCGATGCCGGCGCCGGACGGGCCGGAGATCACGATCAGTTTGGCAGACATGGGAAGTTCCTCCGCATCAGGTTTTTTTCAGTATAGCATGCTCCTTTGCTCACGCGCAAGCCCCCGCAGGGGATATCAGCCCTCCGCGGTCTTTTCCGCCCGGCGCAGGTTCATGCCCACGACGGCCGCGACGACCAGCGCGACGCCCAGGATCTCCGTCGGCGAAAGACGCTGGCGGAAGAGCACGACGCCCAGCAGCGCGGCGAACACCGGCTCGATCGTGGCCAGCTGCGCGGCGCGCGAGGGCTCGAGCTCCCGCAGGCCGGCCGTGTAGAACAGGTAGGCCAGCAGGCCCGTGAAGAGGCCGCAGACGACGGAAAGCAGCGTCGCGCCGGGCAGGCGGACGATCTGCGCGGCCGTGCCGTCTGCGAACGCGATCGCGAGGTAAGCCGCCGCCGCGATCAGAAAGGTCCAGCACACGTTGGTGTAAGTCGGGTAGCCCCTCTGTTGGATCAGGCGGCTGAAGATCGAATAGAGCGCATAGCCCAGGCCCGCGCCGAGGCCCAGCAGCAGGCCGCGGAGATTCAGCGCCGCGCCGCCCCCGCCCAGGCCGGAGACGAGCGCGCAGCCCAGGACCGAGAGCAGCACACAGGCGATCTTGCGCGGCGTGAGCTTTTCGGAAAAGAGCAGCGCCGAGAGCAGCAGCACGATGGCCGGCGCGGTGTAGAGGAGCGCCGCCGCCGTCGCGATCTTCGTTTCGCGGATCGCCGCGGCGTAGCAGGCGGTGAAGAACAGGATGCTCGCCAGACCGTTGGCCGCGAAGAGCCACAGGTCCTTCTTTTTCACGCGCAGCGCAGTTCTGTCCTTTGCGAGCAGATACGCCAGGATGGGCAGCGAGGTGGAGGCGAAGCGCAGGAAATTGACGACGTTCGCGCTCATGCCGCGCGCCGTGATAGCCGTAAGGAACGAGCCGTAGGTTCCCCACAGCATGGCCGATGCGATCACCAGGACCGCCGCTTTTTTCCCCTTCGTCTTCCTCACGCCCCTTTCTTTCATTGACTGCGATTATATCATAAAAAGAGGGATTGTAAATTGATTTTCCCGTATTCATCTGCTAAAATATGTTCATCCGAAGTTGTATCGACCATTCCAAGACAGATCCGGGGGTATTGATATGGATAAAAAGATCAAACGCATCGGCGTTCTGACCAGCGGCGGCGACGCGCCGGGCATGAATGCGGCCGTCCGCGCCGTCGTGCGCACCGCCATCGCCAACGGCGTCGAGTGCGTCGGAATCCGCCGCGGCTGGCAGGGCCTGATCAACAGCGATTTCGTCATGCTCAGCCGTGAAAGCGTCGGCCATATCCTCTCCCGCGGCGGCACGATCCTCTACACCGCCCGCAGCGAGGAGTTCATGACCGAGAAGGGCCGTCTCAAGGCCGTGGCCACCTGCAAGATGCTCGGGCTCGACGGCGTCGTCGCCATCGGCGGCGACGGCACCTTCCGCGGCGCGCTGGAGCTCTCGCGGCTGGGCATCCCCGTCGTGGGCGTGCCCGCCACGATCGACAACGACGTGGGCTGCACCAACTACACGATCGGCTTCGACACGGCCTGCAACACCGCGATCGACTGCATCGACAAGCTGCGCGACACCATGCAGTCGCATGAGCGCTGCTCGGTCGTCGAGGTCATGGGCCGCAACGCCGGCTTCCTCGCGCTCTACGTCGGCATCGCCGTCGGCGCGACCACCGTGCTGGTGCCGGAGCGCCCGATCGACTTCCAGAAGGACGTGGTGGAGCGCATCCAGGACTCCCGCCTTGCCGGCAACACGCACTTCATGATCGTCGTGGCCGAGGGCGTGGGCAGCGCCGTGGAGATCGGCAAGCGCATCCACGACGCCGTGGGCATGGACCCGCGCGTGACCGTGCTGGGCCATATCCAGCGCGGCGGCTCGCCCAACGCGCGCGACCGCGAGACCGCGACGCGCATGGGCTACTACGCCGTCAACGCCTTCGTCGAGGGCCGCGGCAACAGCATCATCGCCACGCAGGAGGGCGGCATCGTCGAGATCCCCATCGAGGAGGCGCTCGCGATGAAGAAGCACCTGCAGATGGACCGCTACCGCATCATGGAGATCATGCAGTACGGCACCAAGCACAACCTCTTCGGCATCTGAATACGCTCTTTGCGACAGCGCCCCGCGTTTCCGCGGGGCGCTGTTTGTCGAAAAGAGTATTTCAAATAAATTTTGAACAATTTATGAAATGTGTCAAATATGACAAAATTCCTATTGACACACTTTTTGATCCGTGCTATACTGCGCTCGTAAACGACAGAGGAGGTGCGTGTCATGGCGATCCATACCGTCGCAGACAGGCAGGAATACAGAAAGCTGCTTCCCACGCTCCGCGAGGGCGACTGCGTGCAGATCGGATCCTTTTCCGCGATCGCCGCCGACGCCGGCGAGCTCTTTGAAGCCGCGGCGGAGCTGGAAAAGCGCGGCGCGGAGCTCATCAGCCTCGGCGAGGATCTCGATACGCGCAATGAAGGCGGAAGGCTTTTCTTTGCTCTGTGCCGCTCGCTGCGCGCGCTGGATGGCTCGAAGCCGCCGCGACGGCGCGAGGGCGTCGAACGGGCGAAGGAGGAGGGCCGCTACCGCGGACGCAAGCCCATCGCCGTCGACGAGGGGCTGTTCGATTCCGTCGTGGCGCTCTGGCAGAGCGGCCAGATCACGGCGCGCGACGCCATGGCCAGGCTGGATCTCAAGCCGAACACCTTTTACCGCCGCATAAAAGAACGGGAGGAACAGAAAATGAAAGACTATAAAAAGGTCGAACACGAGATCAGAGACGAGATCAAGGAGGCCGCCAAGCAGAGCCGCCGCGATCTCGACGCGCTGAAAAAGCAGGTCCGGGCCGAGGCCAAGGAGGTCAAGGAGGCCGCCGACGAAAAGCTGAAGCTCCACGACGTGGAGCGCGAGATGCGCCACGACCGCATCCGCGCCGAGGTCGAGCACCACGACACCGTCCGTCAGATGAAGAAGGACGTCGAGGCCGAGGCTAAAGAGCTGAAAAAGCTGATGGAGGAAGGCTGAAAAAGGCTTTCTGCGCGGGGAGACCGGGAACGGGTCTCCCCTTTTTTACCCCCTGAGGAAGGAAGTGTAGTCCCATGAGCGTTTTTCTGACGCTTGCCTATCTGTTTTTCATCGGCTCGGTATTCGGCTGGGTGCTGGAGCTGTTTTTCCGCAAATTCTTCTCCTCGTCCAACCCGGAGCATAAGTGGATCAATCCCGGCTTCTGCACGGGGCCCTATCTGCCGATCTACGGCTGCGGGCTCTGCGTGCTGTATCTGCTCGCCTCGCTGGGCGAGCGCTGGGACGCAGGGAGCTCCGTCGGCGGGAGGCTGCTGCTTTTCCTGCTCATGGCCCTGAGCATGACGGCCATCGAGTATCTTGCCGGACTCGCGCTTTTGAAATGGGCGAAGCTGCGTCTGTGGGATTACAGCGACTGCCGCGGGAACGTGCAGGGGCTGATCTGCCCGCTGTTCTCCTTTTTCTGGGCGGCGCTGGGCGCGGTCTATTACTTTCTCGTGCATCCGCATGTGCTGCAGGCGCTGGACTGGCTGGCGCACAACCTGGCCTTTTCCTTCGTGATCGGCTGGTTTTTCGGCGTGTTCACGCTGGACGTGGCCTACTCGGCGCATCTGGTCTCGCGTCTGAAGGCCTTCGCCGAGGAAAACCAGGTCGTCGTGCGCTACGAGGCGCTCAAGGCGCATATCCAAAGCGCGCAGCGCGCCGCCGAGCGGCGCGTCCATTTCTTCTTTTCGCTGCGCTCCGAGCTGCCGCTCGCCGAGCATCTGAAAAACGCGAAGGGCGCGCTCGAGGAGATCAGGCGCAGGATCTGAACGGAATACGGCAAAACGGCCTCCCCGCAGGGGGAGGCCGTTTTGCTTTTCGTCTTATCCGTCCAGCAGCGCGATGCACAGGTCGTTGACGTTGGTGCCCGTCGCTCCGGTGACGATCAGGCCGCCGATGGCCTTGAGCGCGTGGTAGGAGTCGTTCCGCCGGAGGACGTCGTTCAGATCGAGACCGGCGGCGCAAAGCGCGTCGAAGCTCTCTGCGTCCACATAGCCGCCCGCCGCGTCCGTGGGGCCGTCCGTGCCGTCGGAGCCGATGCTGAGCACGGCAGCGCCCCGGAGACCGCGGATCCCCTCGCAGGCCGCGAGCGCGAGCTCCTGGTTGCGGCCGCCGAGCCCGTCTCCCGTGAGGTGCACCACCGTCTCGCCTCCGGCGAGGAAGGCCAGCTTTCTGCCCTCCCCCGCGTGAGCGCGCAGGACGGAGGCGAGATAACGTCCCGCCTCCCTCGCCTCGCAGTCGAGGCGGTCGCTGAGCAGGACCGGCTCGTAGCCCATGCCGCGGCAGGCCTCCGCCGCGGCGCGGCAGAGCTCCCGGACGCTGCCGATGATCTGCACGCCGACCCGGTCGAGCTGCTTGGGCGTCTCGACCCGCAGGCAGCGGCGGGCCTCTTCGCTGACATGCAGATGATATTGCTCCGCGATCCGCAGCGCGTCGGCGCAGCTCGCGCTGTCCGGGCTGACCGGGCCGGAGGCGATCATGTCCGGCGGGTCGCCCAGCACGTCCGAGAGGATCAGCGCCTCGATCCGCGCGGGGGCGCAGTGCGCGGCGAAGCGGCCGCCCTTCACGGCGGAGAGGCGCTTGCGGATCGTGTTGATCTCGACGATGTCCGCGCCGCAGGCGAGGAGCTGTCCGGTGATATCCTGCAGCTCGTCCAGCGGGATCAGCGGCTTTTCGAACAGCGCGCTGCCGCCGCCGGAGAGCAGGAAGAGCACGGTGTCGTCCTCGCGCAGTCCCTCTGTCAGCGCGAGGGCCGCGTCGGCCGCCCGGACGCTGTTCTCATCCGGCACGGGATGCCCCGCCTCAAAGAAGCGCAGCGGCGGGAGCGCCTCACCCAGGTGGCCGTACTTGGTGATGACGAGGCCGTCCGCGGCGGGGACTTCCAGCGCCCGCAGCGCGGCCGCGGCCATACGCCAGGCCGCCTTGCCGACGGCGACGGGGAAAACGCGGCCCGGGAACCGCTTTCCTTTCAGAGCGCGCTCCACCGCCTTGTCCGGCAGCACGGCGTCGATGGCGGCCAGAGCCGCCGCTTCGGCGTCGGCGCGCAGCTTTCTTTCCATACGCTCGTCCCCCTTTCAGGTCTCTCCGACTCGTATTTTTATTGTACCACATGCCGCGTTTCGGGGAAAGCCCGCGAAAAGAAAAAGAAATTGTCCGGCCTGTGAAAGACAGGCCGGACCTGTGACGCTTTTCGGGGCTGCGGCGGTCAGATCACGTGCGACATGCGCAGCACGATCTCGGCGATGATGGCCGAGCCGATATAGGTGCCGATAAAGGCGAGGATGGCGGTGCAGACGATCGCGACGCCCTGCTCTTTGAAGGTGTCGAGATCCTTGCCCGCGGAAATGCCGGCGTAGGCGAGGATCGGCGTGCACAGCGGCAGCAGGCCGATCTTGGCGAACTCGGTCTTCATGGTCTCGGCAAACCAGCCCGCGAAGGGGAAGCTCAGGATCGTGGTGATCAGAGCGACGTAGAGGATGACCGGGACCTTGATCGGCAGGAGCTTGGCGATGACGTCATGGATCACGCAGCTGACGACGACGATGATGAACATGTACAGCAGCGCGGGGAACACTTCCCAGGGCATGTGGATCGTCGCGGCGTGGGTACGCCACTCGTAGATCATATTCGCAATGGAGGCCAGGACGCCGCTGATGAGAAGGACCTTGATCCTGCTCGCCCAGAGCTTGCCCATGCTCTCTTTCTTGTTTTCCGTCATGGTTAGATATCCTCCTTCTCTACAACGATCTCTTCCGCCGCCTCGACGGGCTTGACGCCCTTCTGCGGATGGTTCTTACTGAACTTTCTGTACAGCCACTCCGTAAGCGGCAGGCCGATCAGCAGGCTCATGTACAGGCCGTCGGCGTTGGTCAGCGTATTGGAGGTGGCGGCAAAGGCCTGGATCTCCTCCGCCATGTCCGGATAGGCTTCGACCAGCGGGGCCAGCGCCGCGGTGAGCATGGAAGCCGAGCCCATGCCGGCCGCCATGGCCAGGGAATAGGGGTGGAAGAGCTTGGCCCCGACGAAGATCGAGGCGAGGATGCCGTAGAACACCGTGCCGATGACCGTGCCGGTCACATACGCGCCCATGACGCCCGAGCCCTCGGGACCGTCAAGGCCGTATTTCTCGGCGACGATGGCGATGGACGGCTCACGCGAGATCGAGAACGCGGCGCCGATGGAGGCGCGGCCCATGCGGAAGACGAGCACCGCCAGCGGCATGGACAGCAGGATCGTGCCGAGGTTGCCGAACTCCTGCAGGATGAGCGCCGGGCCGGCCGCCACGATCGAGCCCCAGGCCGGGCCGATGGAGCAGCTGAGCTTGACGACCAGGAACATGACGCTGATGCCGATATACGGGGAGGCCGTCTCCATGGTCTCGCGCGAGATCTTCTTCGCACCGCCGAGGATGATGCCGATGATGATCGCGAACAGCATCGGCAGGAGCGAGAACGCGATTCCCTTGCCGCCCGGGCCGTTGATCGAGATCTTCTGCGTGCCGATGAGCTCGGCGACGACCATGATCACAAGGCACAGGACGTGGACTTTCCAGTCCTTCAGATTGAAGTTCTCCTTGAAATCCTTCATTGTTACCTACCTTTCTCTCAAAACCGTTTTTATTCCAACCTTCCCCACTCGCGGAGGTATTGCTCCTTGGTGAGGACCGGTTTGAATCCCTTTTTGATCTTTTTGCCGACTTCCGCGCCGTCGTAAAGCAGCTCGATGACGAGGCAGAGCATCGCCTTGGCCGCGGTGAGGATCGCCAGATCCTTGTCCTTGAGACAGAAGTCCTTTGTATGCAGTCCGCCCTCGACGCCGGCGAAGAAGGACTGGATGGCCGGCATCAGATGCGAAACGTCGCCCAGATCCGTCGAGCCGCCGCCGAAGCCCGGGCAGTCGTTCAGCACGCCGTCTCCGACAAGGCTTTGGAGCTCGCGGTACATCAGGGCGTTGAGCTCCTCGCACTGGATGACGGGCAGATAGCCGGGCAGTTCGATGATCTCGCACTCCGCGCCGACCGCATCGGCCCCGGAGCGGAAGGCCCGGTTGACCTTTTCGGAGGCCTCGAGGATGGCCGCGGTGTTGCTGCCGCGCACATAGCTCTCCAGCCTGACGTCCGCCGGCACGATGTTGACGATGTCGCCGCCCTTGGTGATGATGGGATGGACGCGGATGTGATCCTCGTCCCGGAAGGTCTCGCGCTGGGCATGCACCGCCATCAGGCCGAGCATCGCCGCGTTGAGCGCGTTGACGCCCTCGAAGGGAGCGGCGCCGGCGTGCGCCGCCTTGCCCTTGTAGTTGATGAGCTTGACGGTGAAGCCGTTGCAGACGGAAGAAGCTCCGGCCCTGAAGCCGGGGGCCGCCACCGCGCTGTGCTGCATGACGCTGATGTCGATATCGTCGAACTCGCCGAGGCGGATGAACTCCTGCTTGCCGCTGAGGAACCAGAGCTTGCCCTCCTCCCGCAGCTTGTTGCGGTAGGTGATCTCCACGTTCTCTTCGGCGGGGACGCCCATGAGCACGACGTCGCCGTCGAGCTCGTCCATCAGGCCCGTGTCGTGCAGCGCGCAGGCGATCGCCGCGACGGCCGAGAGCTGCGCGTTGTGCCCGCAGGCGTGGACCGCGCCGGTCATGGGATCCGCGTCCGGATGATCCGCCACGAGGATCGCGTCCAGCTCGCCCATCACGGCGACGCGGAGCTCGGACTTCGCGCCCTTGAACACGTCGATGACGCCGGTGTTGGCCACGCCCGTCCTCGGCTCACGGCCGAGGCCCCTGAGCAGGGAGGCGAACTTCTCCGCCGTCTTGTATTCCTTGAAGCCGAGCTCGGGCTCTGCGGCCACGGAATCGGCGAAGGCGAGGATATCGTCTCTGCGCGCGTCGATCGCCGCGCAGGCCAGTTTCTTCAGTTCTTCTTTGGATCTCATTCCGTCGCTCCGATATTGGAAAGAATAATTATGCACATTGTACCCCCTCAAAAGCCAATAGTCAATCGTTTTCGAGGGGTTTTTTTCTAATTATTTCCGTTTTATTCGCATGCTCCCGGTTATTCATGCAGTGAAAGAGGCCTCAGTCCTCGCGGTGGCGCTAGGGCGTGTCCTGCCACTTGCCGCCCCGGAAGCGGTGCAGCTCCTCCGTCAGGTGATCCCAGAGCAGCACGTCGCCCTTTTCGGGGTAGAACTCCACGAAGCGGCCGTCCACGAAGGTGTAGAAGCGGCTGATGTCCGTACACATCCCGTAGGTGGGCAGCTGGGCGCTGGCGATCGTAAAGCGGAAGGGCTTGTCCTCGAGCGTCCCGTCAAAGTGCAGGCCGCCGGAGTCGAGGCGCAGCGTGCCCTCGCCGCGGATCAGAGAGGTCGCGTCTCCGGTCAGGACCTTGTGCTCCGGCAGCACGCCGACGCTCACGCGGCCCTCGTGACAGAAGTCCGGTCTGCGTACCTCTTCGGCGGCCCGCCGACGCTCCATGATGGTCCAGTCCGTCACCAGCTCGGGGCAGACGCTGCCCTCGGCGGGGTGAAGGTCATAATACTCGTCGATCTCCACGGTGTTGCCGCAGCGGCGGCAGCGCATCGTGTTGCCCTCGCATTCCATCTCGTAGAGCGCGCCGCATTTCGGGCACAGATACAGCAGGGTGTCGAGCTTCTTCGCCATCTGGCCTTTGCCGTCGAAGCGCACATGCGCTTTCCGGTTCCACATGTAGTCGTCGTGGGCGAGCAGGCGGTTCATCGTGTCCTCGATCTCCTCGACGGAGAGCTCGCGCAGCTGCTCGGAAGTGAACATCCGGTCCACGACCACCTCGATGCGGCCCTTCCGCTGATCGAGGCAGTGCTTGGTATAGGTCAGATAGGCGCCGGAGATCTTGGAATAGTACACGGGCACGCCCAGCTTTTTGAGCAGCTTCGCGCCGCCGGGGATGACGGGCTGCGCCATGCCGGTGATGGAGCTCATCCCCTCGGGCATGAGGCAGATATTGCCGCCCGCGGCGATCACGCGCAGGATCTGCCTCAGCGCGTGCGCGTCGGGCGTAAAGTTCTTTTTGGGGATCACCTGCATCGCCGGCAGGAGCAGGCTGGTGGGAAAGCGGAAGAATTCGTTGTAGCCCACGACGTAATTGAGCTTCTTCGGCCAGCAGACCGGCGCGGTGAACTGATAGTCCACGCGGGAGGCGTGGTTGGCGATCATCACGATCGAGCCCTTTTCCTCCGCGGGCCGCGCGCGGTATGTAAAATGCGTGTTGCTCAGGCGGTTGAGGACCTTGGTCACCTGCATGAGCAGCCAGTAAAGCCCGCCGGGCGGCGACTTCACGTTCGTTTTCTGAATCCTCTCGTCTATCGTCATGTCGATCTCCTTTTCTCTCGATGTTCCCGCGTTCAGGCGCCGTCCGGGAAGGCGATGACAGTCACCCTGAGATCAACGTCCTCCTCCGGCATGGTGAAGACAAAGACGCCGGGGCGCACGTATCTCCCGTCCACGCCGTTGACATAGATCTCGCCGTCGGACACGACGGCGGTCGTGACCGTGACCTCCTGTCCCGGCCGCGCCAGGCGCGGGCAGGTGTCGACGAACTGTCTGCCGGACGTCACCGTGATCCTGCGGAACGCGGCGTGCATAACGAGCAGCGCGATCAGCAGGACCGCAAGCAAAATGCAGACCGCTTTTATGAGCTTTTTCTTCATGGGCGGAGGCCTCCGTTTTTTGCACATTATAAGCCGCGCCGCCCGTTTTCGTCAACGCTTCGCGCGCCCCGCGGGCGAAGAAAATGAAAAGAGCTCCGAAAAGCTTTGGCTTTCAGAGCTCTTTTTGATTTGCGGCGCGGGATCTCAGACGAAGCGGCCGTCCTCGTAACGGAGGATCCGGCAGCCGAAGGCGCGCGCCTCCTCCTCGCTGTGCGTGACGAGCAGGAGCGCGCTGTCGGAAAGGGCCTGCGCCACCGTCTGTCTGACGCGAGCGGCGAGCGCCTCGTCCATGGCCTTGAAGGGCTCGTCCAGAACGAGCAGCTCCGGGCGCACGGCGAGCGCGCGCGCGATCGAAAGGCGCTGCTGCATGCCGCCGGAGAGCTCGGCGGGGTACAGCTCCCGCGCCTCGCCCAGCTCGAGCCTGTCCAGCCAGAGCGCGGCCTCCGCGGCCGTTTCGGGCCCGTCGGAGAGAACGAGGTTGACGTTTTCCTCCGCCGTGCACCAGCCGAGCAGACGCGGCTCCTGAAAGACGGCGCCGATCCTGTTCCAGCTGCAGCTCACCTCGCCCGCGTCCGGCTTCTGCAGCGACAGCGCCACGCGCAGCAGCGTCGTCTTGCCGCAGCCCGAGGGGCCCATGAGCGCGATCCGCTCGCCGTCGGCGAGGGAAAGATCGTAGCCGCGCAGCACCTGTTTGTCCCCCAGCCGAAGGGATACGTCTTTCAACTCAAGCACGGGCGCCGCCCCCTTTCCCCAGCCGTCTCACCAGGCGCAGGAGCAGCCCTTCGATCGCCAGGCTCAGCAGCACGACGGCGGCGGTCCAGGCGAAGAGCTCGGTGGTCTCAAGATAGATCTTGGCCTCGTAGATCCGCTTGCCGATCGAGCGCACGGGCACGGTCAGCACCTCCGCGGCGATCCCGGCCTTCCAGCCCAGGCCCAGCGCGGAGCACAGCGCCGCGCGCAGGTGCGGCAGCACCGAGGGCAGCGTGATCCGGCGGAAGACGCGTCTGCGCGGCAGACGGTATACCCGCGCCAGCTCCAGAAGCTGCGGATCGATCCCCTCCAGGCCGGCCGAGACATTGGCCCACACGACGGGCAGGACCATCAGCGCCGCGATGAACAGCGGCACGACGTCGCGCCCCAGCCAGACCAGCGCCAGGATGATGAAGGAGGCCACGGGCGTGCTCTTGACCAGCGTCATCACCGGGCTGAGCAGGGCGCGCAGGAGCGCGCTTTTGTGCGTCAGCAGGGCCAGCAGGATCCCGAGCAGCACCGCCGAGAGGATCCCCGCCAGCACCCGCAGGATGCTCCGCGCGAGCGTCAGCCAGAACTCGACGCCGCAGGCGAGCTGCGCGAGCTTGCGCGCGACACGCAGCGGCGAGGGCAGGAGCAGCTCCTGCCCCGCCAGCGCGGCCGCGAGCTGCCAGACCAGCAGCCAGAACAGCACGACGGCGAGCGTCCGCAGCGTTTTGCGCAGCTTCGCACTCATGGTGCGATATAATAGAAATCGTCTCCGGGGACGCTGCCGCCGATCGACTGCGGCGCGGTCTCGAACATGGTCTGCAGGAAGACCGAGAGCTGGCGCTGCATGTCCTCTCCGGTGACGAAGCAGATATTGCAGCGCGGGATCGCCTTGGCGGCGACGGCCGCGTTGGCGAAGATCCCGGCCTGCTCGATCTTCTGCGCGGCAGCCTGCGCGTCCTCCTCGAGCAGCGCGACGGAGCGGCCGTACTCCTCGAGGAAGCAGGCGAGCTCCGCGCCGTGGGCCTCGGCGAATTCACGGCGCACCGCGACGCAGCCCTGCACCAGGCTGCCCGGCTCCATGACCGCGTCCCACTCGGCGCTGAGATCGAGCGCGGCCGTCAGGGCCTTGTTCTGCGCGCAGGCGACGGTGACCATCGGCTCGGGAAGGACGGCGAGGCCCACCTCTCCCGCCGCGACGGCGGCGTTGAGCTCCGCCGGCTGGGCGTAGCTGTTGTCGATCGTCAGATCCACGCCTCTGGCCCTGCACAGCGCCTCGAGGATGAAGCTGGGATTCTGTGCGGGCGCGTAGACGGTCTGCCCGGCGAGATCCTCCAGGCTTTCGACCGGCACGGAACCGTCCGTCAGGACATAGAGCACGCCCCGCGTGTTGAGCGCGAGGACCTGCACCTTGCCGCCGGTCTTGTTGTAGAGCGCCGAGGCGGCGTTGGTCGGCAGCGCGGCGAGGTCGCAGTCCCCGCTCACCAGCGCGGCGGTGACGACCGAGGGATCGCTCTCCACGGAAAAGCTGTAATTGAGGGCGGCCCTGCCCTCGGCCGCTTCGGCGATGAGCCCGGCCATGCCGAAGCCCGTGGTGCCGTTGAGCGTGTAAATGCGCACCGGCAGCGACGCGTCGATCTCCGGGGCGGCTTCGGTCTCGGGGGCCGCTTCGGTCTCGGGGACGGCTTCGGTCTCCGGCGCGGGCTCCGCGGCGGGCGCGGGATCCTCCTGCGCCGGGGCGGCGGGGGCGGCCGTGCTTCCGCAGCCCGCGAGCAGGCATGCGCACAGAAGCAGGGCGATAACGGAAAGTACAAAGCGTTTGTTCATGGTTTTTTCCTCCTTTATTTCGCGCTGCGGGGCGTGACGGCCTTCGCGCTGACGCCCGGCAGCCGGCCGAGCTTGCCGGTCAGGGCGTTGATGACGTCCATCGGCGCGTCCAGCACAAGGCAGATCACGCTCAGGCCTTTTTCCCGATAGGGGATGCCGAGACGGCCGAGGACGTAGGGGGCGTAGTCGTGCAGGATGGCGTTGAGCGTCTCCACGGAGTCCGGGCCTTCCACCAGGATGGAGACGGCGGCGATGCGGTTTTCCATACGGCTCCTTTCCGCCGAAAAAAGAAACCATGCCGGAAGGCATGGCAAAACGACCGCAGATCTCCTGCGCTGTACCCGGCCTTCCGCCTCAATCCAGATTTCGGCGTCAGATCATACAGTTATTTGACCTCGCCGCAAGCTCCGCTCACGGTTCGGGCATCTTTCATTCTATCGGATTGTTACAAAAAGTCAAGCCGCTTTTTTGTCAAAGCGGAGAAAGTTTAGACAAATCAGAAAATATGTGTAAAAAAGCTTGCTTTATTTCTAATTTCAGTTAGTATATAAGAGGAGTGTTATTCATTTAACAAAGCCTTTTTTCACTCACTTCGATTACTCAACGAAAGGATGCGATCACTTTGGAAACCGTTGATCCCAAATTCATCGATTCCGTATTGGAGAAACACGGCGGCGACAAGGCGAAGATCATTGCCATCATGCAGGATGTGCAGGAGGAGTACCGCTACCTTCCGCAGGACGCCCTGGAATACATCGCCAAAAAGCTCGGGATGAGCGAATCCAAGCTCTACGGCGTGGCGACCTTCTACGGGAACTTCTCGCTGGACGCCAAGGGCAAGTACGTGATGAAGGTATGCCGCGGGACGGCGTGCCACGTACGCAAGAGCAGCAATATCCTGCAGGCTCTCTACGACGCGACCGGGACGAACGAGCACAAGCCCACCTCCGACGACGGGCTGTTCACTTTGGAGATCGTCTCGTGTCTGGGCGCCTGCGGCCTGAGCCCCGTGGTCATGGTCAACGACACGGTCCACGCGGCCATGACGCCGGAGAAAGCCCGGGCCCTGGTCGAGCAGCTCAGAGAGGAGGCCTGAACCATGCGTGAAAAGATCAAAAACCTCGAAGAATTCCGCGTACTGCAGGAAAAGTATATCAAGGCGCGCAGCCTTGAGAAGCGCAAGGTCCTCGTCTGCTGCGGCACCGGCTGCACGGCCGGCGGCAACCTGGCCGTCTACGAGGAGCTGAAAAAGCAGATGGCCGCGCACGGCGCCGCCTATGAGCTCTCCCTCACGGAGGGCTGCGGCACCGAGGCCACCGGCATCAAGAAATCCGGCTGCCACGGCTTCTGCGAGATGGGCCCGCTGGTCCGCATCGAGCCGGAGGGATGGCTCTACACCAAGGTCCACGCCGGCGACGTGGAAGAGATCGTGGAAAAGACCCTCCTCGGCGGCGAGTTCATCGAGCGTCTGGGCTATCACCAGAACGGCCAGCTCTACAAGCGCCAGGAGGACATCCCCTTCTACAAGAAGCAGACCCGCCGCGTGCTCGAGCACTGCGGCCACATCGACGCCGAGAGCATCGAGGAATACTTCTCCATCGGCGGCTACACGGCTCTGACCAAGGCCCTGTTCGAGATGAGCGGGGAAGAGGTCATCGCCGAGGTCACCGACTCCGGTCTGCGCGGCCGCGGCGGCGCGGGCTTCCCCACCGGCAAGAAATGGGCGCAGGTCGCCGCGCACACCGAGGAGCCGATCAAGTACATCGTCTGCAACGGCGACGAGGGCGACCCCGGCGCCTTCATGGACCGCTCCTGCATGGAGGGCGACCCCCACAAGATCCTTGAGGGCATGATCATCGCGGGCGTGGCCACCGGCTCGACCGAGGGCTACATCTACGTGCGCGCGGAGTACCCGCTGGCCGTCTCGCGTCTGTCGATCGCCATCGCCCAGGCCGAGGAGTACGGCATCATCGGCGACGATATCCTCGGCAGCGGCAAGAGCTTCCACATGCACATCAACAAGGGCGCGGGCGCCTTCGTCTGCGGCGAGGGCTCGGCCATGACCGCCTCGATCGAGGGCAACCGCGGCATGCCGCGCACCAAACCCCCGCGCAGCGTCGACAAGGGCCTCTTCGGCCGTCCCACCTGCCTGAACAACGTCGAGACCTTTGCCAACGTCCCCGACATCATCAAGAAGGGCGCCGCCTGGTTCCGCTCCGTCGGCACCGAGGGCAGCCCCGGCACGAAGGCCTTTGCTCTGACCGGCAACGTCGTCAACACCGGCCTTATCGAGGTCCCGATGGGCAC
>JBGUZD010000127.1:0-2431 GCA_045222695.1 Candidatus Limivicinus sp. | reverse complement strand
AAGGCCCACGCGGTGGCCTACGTCATGATGGCCTTCCGCATCGCCTGGTTCAAGGTGCACGAGCCGCTGGCCTTCTATTCGGCCTATTTCTACCGCCGCAGCCAGAAGGGCGGCTTCGACGCGCAGATGATGTGCGGCGGCACCGAGAGCGTGCGCCGTCGGATCAACGACATGCGCCGCCGCGGCGACCTCACGGCGAACGAGGAGGATCTGCTCGTCACGCTCGAGGCGGTGTACGAGTTCAACATGCGCGGCTTTTCCTTCCTGCCGATCGATCTGTACAAATCCGACGCTTCGAAGTTCCTCATCGAGGACGGCCGGCTCCGCCCGCCCTTCATCTCCGTCTCCGGTCTCGGCGAGGCGGCGGCGGAGGACCTGGCCCGCTGCGGGAAAAGCGGGAAAAAGTACATCTCCGTGCAGGACCTCGGCAGCGACTGCCCGAAGGTCAGCCAGACGCACCTGGACACGCTCAGATCTCTCGGCGCGCTCGGCGACCTGCCGGAGAGCAACCAGATCAATCTGTTCGATTTCTGAACATGAAAAAGAAGCAGGGTATCCGCGGATACCCTGCTTCTTTGTATTGATCCGATCATTTCAGCGCCTCGAGCACCGCGTCGACGTCGTCCGCCGTCGTGTGCCAGGAGGTGCACAGCCGCACGAGGGCCGATCCGTCCGGATAGCCCTGCCAGATCTCGAAGCGGATCTTTTTCCCGAGCTTTTCAAGCTGCTCCGCCGTCAGGACGGGGAACTGCTGGTTGCTCGCGCTCTCGGGGGAGAAGGGAACGCCGAGCGCGCGAAGCCCCTCGCGCAGCGCCGCCGCGCTCTCGGCGCCCCGCTTGCCGAGACGGAGGTAGAGATCGTCCGTAAAGAGCGCGTCGAACTGGATTCCCAAAAGAAAACCCTTGGCAAGCAGCGCGCCGCGCTGCTTGTGCGCGGGGAAGAAATGCGACTGCTTCTCGCGGAACACGACGGCCTCGCCGCAGAGCGCGCCGCACTTGGTGCCGCCGATGCAGAACACGTCGCAGAGCCCGCCGAGGAGCGGCAGATCCACGTCCGTCTCCGGCGAGGCGAGCGCGTAGGCCAATCGCGCGCCGTCGAGGAAGAGGCGCAGGCCGTATTCGTCGCAGAGCGCGCGGATCTCGCGCAGCTGTCCGGCGGTGTAAAGCCCGCCGAGCTCCGTCGGATGGGAGAGATAGACCGCGCCGGGCTGCACCATGTGCGTATATGTGGGATCGGCGTAAAACGAGCGCAGATACGCGCGCAGCGTCCCGGGGTCGAGACGGCCGAACTCGTCCGCCTCGAGCGTCAGCACCTTGTGGCCGGTCGCCTCGACCGCACCGGATTCGTGCACGGCGATGTGGCCGCTCGCGGCGCTGATCACGCCCTCCCAGGGGCGGAGGATCGCGGCGAGCACCGTGGCGTTCGTCTGCGTGCCGCCGACGAGAAAGAACACGTCCGCCTCCGCATTGCCGACGGCGGCGCGGATCTTTTCCTTCGCACGCGCGGAACAGGCGTCGAAGCCGTAGGTGGCGTGCTGCGTCCCGTTTGCCGCGGCGAGCGCGGCCATCAGCTCCGGCGCGCAGCCGACGTTGTAGTCGCAGGACAGGTCGATCATGGTCCCAGCCCTCCTTGAAAATCAGTTGCGACTATCATAAAACGCGGAGAAGGAAAAGTCAAATATTGCGCGCGCAGGGAAATCGTGCTATGCTGTTTTCAAACGAAAAAACAAAAAAGCTCGAAAGGATCTGAAACGATATGGCAAAGAAAGTCGGAACGCTGATCAAAGAGGCGCGCACGGACGCGGGCTTGAGCCAGGAGCAGCTGGCGCGCAAGATCAAGGGCCTATCCGCCGCGGAGCTGGGCAAGGCCGAGCGCGGCGAGACGGAGCTGACGCAGGCTCTTTTGAAGGAGATCGCCAAGGCCACGGGCGTGACACAGTCCTCGCTGCTGAACGCGGCGAAGGCGAGCGCGCCCGCCAAGAAGACCGAGACCGCCAAGAAGACCGAGACGGCCAAGAAGACCGCGGCTGCGAAGAAGACCGAGACCGCCAAAAAGGCGGCGAGCCCCAAAAAGACGAGCACGGCCAAGAAGGCCGAAACAGAGCTGACGGCGGCGGAGAAGAAGCTGCTGGAGGCCTACCGCGAGGCGAGCGCCGACGCGAAGAAGAACGCGCTCAAGATCCTCAAGGGCGAGGACCTGGAGCTGCCGGAGATCCTGAAGATGCTCAAGCTGGACAGCAAGCTCGAGGGCCTCGGCGCGGGCGACGGCATCCTCGGCGGCCTGAAGGAAGGTCTGCTCGGCGGCCTGCTGGGGAAGAAGTAAAGACGTAAAAAAGGAAACCGTCCCGGAAGGCGCGTTCACAAAGGGACACGGCAGCCTCAAAAGGAACTTTTCGCGCCGGGCTTCGTTGAAAATGCTCGGAATACATAGC
>JBGUZD010000126.1:0-8758 GCA_045222695.1 Candidatus Limivicinus sp. | reverse complement strand
CTATATGACCGGATGGTGTCTGGCACAGGTATACGCGCGCCTGGAGGCGCGCACGAGCCTGTATCAGAGCGGCGGGGCGATCGGCTTTCGCGACCAGCTGCAGGACGCGGTCAACATCCTGCTTGTGGAAAGGAACAGCGCGCGCGAGCGCATCCTGGACGCCTGCCGTCATCAGTACGCCGAGGGCGACGTGATGCACTGGTGGCACGCCTGCCCGGAGGGCGACCGCGGCGTGCGCACGCGCTGCAGCGACGATCTGCTGTGGCTGTGCTGGGCGCTGGGAGAGTATGCGGACGCGACGGGAGATCTCTCGCTCTGCGAAGAGAGGACGCCGTTTCTCGTCTCGCCGCCGCTCGGCGAAAAGGAAAAGGACCGCTATGAGATCGCCGAGCGCTCATCGGAGAGCGAAAGCGTGCTCGAGCACGCGCTGCGCGCGTTGAAATGCTGCGTCGGCCGCGGCTTCGGACAGCACGGCCTGCCCCTGATGGGCGCGGGCGACTGGAACGACGCGCTGTCCGACTGCGGCGGCGAGAGCGTGTGGCTGGGCTTTTTTCTGTGCGCCTGCTCGCGCGCGATGGCAAAGCTGCTTTCCCGCTGCGGGAAAGAAGACGAGGCGCGGCGCTGCCGCGCGCTGGAAAAGCGGATGCTCGCGGCGGCGGAGGGCAGCTTCAACGGCCGCTGGTACGAGCGCGCGTATCCCGCCCACGGCGAGCTCGGCCGCGGCGGGAAGCGCATCGACTCGATCGTGCAGAGCTGGGCCGTGTTCTGCGGCGCGAAGCACGCCGCCGAGGCGCTGGATCACGCGCTCTGCCGCCTGGTGGACGGCGAAAAGGGTCTTGTGAAGCTGCTCGACCCGCCGTTCGCGCCGGACGAGGAGCGCTTCGGCTATATCACCTCCTACGGCGAAGGCTGCCGCGAGAACGGCGGGCAGTACACCCACGCCGCGGTGTGGCTCGCGCGGGCCTGCTTCCGCGCGGGACGGCCGGACGCGGGCCGGGAGATCCTGTCGATGCTGCTGCCGGAGGGCAGGGAGATCTCACGCTACGGCGCGGAGCCCTACGTCCTCCCCGCCGACGTCTGCGCCGCGCCGGGACACGAGGGCGAGGCGGGCTGGACCTGGTACACCGGCTCGGCCGGCTGGTATTTCCGCACGGCGACGGAGGACCTGCTGGGCGTAAGGCTCCGCGGCGGAACGATCACGGCCGAGCCGCCCGCCTGCGCGCTCTTCGAGCTCCGCGAGCTCACGGTGAACGGCGGCAAAGTGATCACAAAAGGGCTACCCAAGCGGGAAAGAGAATGATATAATAACTTGATAAGAAAAACTTCCGGGAGGGCGGCGAAATGGAATACGCAAGATCGGAGATCATGAGCGGCGTGTGGCTGAGCCACATCCGCACGGATAAGTTCAAGACCGCGTGCCTGAGCGTGAGCCTGCTGACGCAGCTCAAGCGCGAGACGGCGGCGATGAACGCCCTGCTGCCGCAGGTGCTGCGCCGCGGCACGGCCCGCTACGGCGACATGGAGGCTATTTCCAGCCGCCTCGACGAGCTCTACGGCGCCGCGATCGAGCCGGTCGTGCGCCGCTTCGGCGAGATCCAGAGCGTGGGCTTTTTTGCCAGCGTCCCGGAGGAGGACTTCCTGCCCGCGGGCGCGGACACGCTGCGCGGCGCCTGCGAGCTGCTGGGTCAGCTGCTGTGCGCGCCCAATACGCGCGGCGGGCTGCTGCTGCCGCAGTATGTGGACAGCGAGCGGGACAAGCTGCTTGAGGCGATCCGCGCGCGCGTCAACGACAAGATCGGCTGGACGATCTCGCGCTGCATCGAGGAGATGTGCTGCGGCGAGGACTACGCCGTCGATCGGCTCGGCGACGAGGAGAGCGCGGAGGCGATCCGCTATCAGAAGCTGACGAAGCAGTACCGCGCCCTGCTGCAGTCGAGCCCCATCGATATCTTCTACTGCGGGCGGGCCGATAAAAAGCGCGTGGAGAGCCTGCTGCGCGACGCGCTCGCGACCCTGCCGCGCGGCGAGATCGATTACGACATCGGTACGGACGTGCGCTTCAACGCGCTCGAGAGCGAGCCGCGGCGCTATGACGAGCAGATGAACGTGGCGCAGGCCAAGCTCGTGATCGGCTGGCGTCTGGGCGAGGCGATGGAAGAGCCCGATCCGGCCGCGCTGCGCGTATTCGCCGATCTCTTCGGCGGCTCGGCGGCCTCGAAGCTGTTTATGAACGTGCGCGAAAAGCTGTCGCTGTGCTACTATGCCAGCGCACTGTGCGACCGGCACAAGGGCGTGCTGCTCGCCTACGCCGGCACGGAAGCGGCGCGCGTGGAGGAGGCGAAGGACGAGATCCTCGCCCAGCTTGCGGCGATCGCGCGCGGCGAGATCACGGCCGAAGAGCTCAGCGCCGCCAAGGCGGATGTGCACAGCGCGCTGCGCGCCGTGCTCGACAGCCCCGGCGATCTGGAGGGCTTCACGCTCTCCGCCGTCGTCTCCGGCGCGGAGTACAGCCCCGAGGAGCTTGACGAGCTGATCGAGGACGTCACGGCCGAGCAGCTGGCGGCCATCGCGCGCGGCTGCGAATGCGATATGATCTACACCCTCACCGGCGACGGGAGCGAGGGAGAAGACGAGGAAGAAGAGGAGGCGGAGATCACGCTGAGCGAGGAAGAGCTCCGCGCCTTTGAAGAGGAGGAAAACGATGGAGATCCTGACGAGACGCTATGACAGCGTCGGCGAAACGCTCCAGAGCGCGGTGCTGCCGAACGGGCTGCGCGTGCGCGTGATCCCGAAGAAGGGCTTTTCATCCTGCTTTGCCTGCTTCGGCACCTATTACGGCTCTCTGATGCGCAGCTTTCTGCTCGCCGGCGAGCGGCGCGACACCCCAGCGGGCGTGGCGCACTATCTCGAACACAAGATGTTCGACATGCCCGACGGCGTCAACGTCCTGCAGAGCATGTCCGTCATGGGCGCGGATCCCAACGCCTTCACCGCCTATGATGAGACGGTGTATTATTTCCGCTGCACGGAGAACTTCGAGGAGAACCTGCGCACGCTGCTGCGCTTTGTCACGACGCCCTACTTCACGCCCGAGACCGTGGAAAAGGAGAGGGGCATCATCTCGCAGGAGATCCGCATGTACGACGACATACCGGATTACGCGGTCTTCTTCGAGCTGATGAAGCTGCTGTATCGAAGCCATCCCGTGCGCGACGACATCGCCGGCACGGTCGAGAGCATCGCCGAGATCGACGCGGACACGCTCTACGACTGCCACCGCGCCTTTTACGTGCCGGGCAACATGTGCCTGTGCGTCGAGGGCGACGTGGAGGCGGAGGAGATCTGCCGCATCGCGGAGGAGCTGCTCGGCCCGGGGAAGACCGAGGTGCCGCAGCCGCTGATCCCCGAGGAGGACGCCGCGCCGGAGAAGCTCTATACCGAGCGGACGATGAGCGTCTCGGCGCCGCTGTTCCTGCTCGGCGCGGCCTTTGCGCCGACGATGGAAAACGTCCAGCGCGAGCGGATCGTCGCGCGGCTGTCGCTGCGCCTGCTTTGCGGGACCTCCTCGCCCTTTTACGCGCGGCTCTACCGCGAGGGGCTGATCAACCGCAGCTTTTCCGCGAGTCTCGACTTTCCGGCGAACACCGCGGTACTGACCGCCGGAGGCGAGAGCCGCGATCCGCGGAAGGTCCGTGACGAGCTGCTCGGGGAGGCCGAACGCATCGCCGCCGAGGGCTTTGACCACGCCGCCTTCGAGCGGGCCAAGCGCGCCTCGCTCGGCGCGCGGCTGCGCGGCTTTGAGGATTTCGACAGCGTTTGTCTGTCCTCGTTCGACGGCGCGCGCTTCGGCTACAGCGTTTTTGACGCGCCCGCCGTGCTCGCCTCCGTCACGGAGGAGGAGTGCCGCGCCTTCCTCGCGCGCGTGCTGACGAGAGAGCGCACGGCCCTGTCCGTTATCAAGCCCGGGAGGAGCTGAGAAGATGGAAACTGCGATCGAGACCATCCAGCGCACGTCGACGATCGGCTTTCCCGGCCTTTTCGGGGATTGGACGATCGACCCGCCCGCGTCCTTCACGCTCTTCGGCAGGAGCATCTATTTCTACGGCGTGTTCATCGCGCTGGGCTTCCTGCTGGGCATTACTTACTGCGCGAAAAATTCCAAACGCTTCGGCATCCGCGAGGACGACGTCTACGACCTGATCCTGTGGCTGATCCCGCTGTCGATCGTCGGCGCGCGGCTGTATTTCATCGCCTTCAAGGCGGAGTACTACCTGGCCCACCCGGGCGAGATCGTCGAGATCTGGAACGGCGGCCTTGCGATCTACGGCGGCGTGATCGCCGGGGTGATCGTGATGCTGCTCGTCTGCCGGCACAAAAAGATCCCCTGGCAGGCGATGTTCGATCTGCTGATCTTCGGGCTTCTGATCGGCCAGATCCTCGGCCGCTGGGGCAACTTCATGAACCGCGAGGCCTTCGGCGCGGAAACGGACATCTTCTGCCGCATGAAGCTGACCGCGCCGGACGGCAGCAGCATCTGCGTCCACCCGACCTTCCTGTACGAGAGCCTGTGGAACCTCGTCGGCTTCATCGTCCTGGCGATCTGGGAGCGCAGGGGCGGCCGCCGCTACGACGGGCAGGCCGCGCTGGGCTATTTCTTCTGGTACGGCCTCGGCCGCGCCTGGATCGAGGGCCTGCGCACCGACAGCCTGTATATCGGGGGGACTTCGCTGCGCGTCTCGCAGCTGCTCTCGATCGTCCTTTGCCTTACGGCGCTGGTCCTGCTGATCGTGAACGCCCGGAAAAAGCACCCGCCGGAGGAACTGTACGTCAACCGCGTCGCCGCCGCCGAGGCGGCCGTGATCGTGAATAATCAGGAGAATACGGAGGAGGAACAAGCATGAGCGATACGATGGACAAGCTCGGAGAGCTGCTGAAAAAGGCCAGGGATCTCGGCGCGCAGGCCGTGGAGACCGTGGACAAGAACGGCACGGTGCGCGACGCCTACGCCCGCGGGACCGAGCGCACGAAGACTTACGCGAAGATCGCGAAGCAGACGCTGGAGCTCAATCGGGAGAACGACGAGCTGCGCAGGATCTACACCGAGATCGGCAAGCTCTGCTTCGAGCAGAGCGGGCCCGTCGGAGAAGGCTTCTTCGCGCCGCTCTTCGCCCAGGCCTCCGAGACCGCGGAAAAGATCCGCGCGCTCGAGGAAGAGATCCGCGAGATGCGCGACTCCGTCATGCCGGAGGGCGCGGAGAAGGACATCGAGGTGGAGATCGGCGCCTTCGACGACATCGTCTCCGCCGACGAGGACGCCGCGCGGGGAGAGTGAGAAAACAGGAAGCGCCCGAAACGCGAAAACGTTTCGGGCGCTTCCTTTTTTGGTTTTCAGCACTTTTTCCAAAAACTATTTTTTCATCTGGGCGGCGATGCGGAAGGCCGCGACGACGCCGATCAGCGTCAGGGCGACGGCGGTCGAAACGAGCGTCACCTCAAAGCGCAGCGGCAGCAGATTGCGCGTGAAATACACCGCGGCGAGCGCGATGACGTCCATCACCGTGCGCACAAGGCTCATGGAGGAGATCTCCCTTTCGCTGCCCTTCGCCATTTTTTTCGTCACGCGCGCTCCGATCAGCCCGAAGAGAGTGCCCCAGACGAGCCCCGCGGCCACAGACCATACCGTAATCATGCTCTCACGCTCCTTTGTCTGCTATGAGTATAGCACGCATCCGGCTTTCTGACGAGCCGTTTTTTGATAATTTTTCATGTTTATTGTTTGCGATCGCGCAGATACTAATCGTGAAGCGGCGGTCAAAAGGCGCGCCTTTTCCCGCCGCTAATCTGGTATGAGGTGAAAACAATGAGCCCGAAAGAACTGCTTTATATCGAGGACGCGCTCGGCCACACGCAGTATCTGATGACCCAGTGCCGCACGGCCGCCAGCCAGCTGACCGATCCGGGGCTGCGCGGAGAGGCGCAGCGCATGGTCGCGGAGCACCAGAAGCTGTTTGCCAGCTTCTACAATCTTGTGTAAGGAGAGCGGAAAATGAACGACAAGGAGATCATGGAAGGGGAATAAACTTTTTTTTGACGATATTTAATAAAGGGTTCAAAGTCCTTATTTTCGCATAGTTACTACATGTTTGGCATATCCATCCGTTAACGTCGATGTGAGAAAAAATCAACGATATAAAAAGGATCGACGATATTATTCCGTCGATTTTTCAAACAAAACAAGCATGAAAACTACCAGTTAGTCGTTTTTCATGCTTGCTTTGTTTGTGTATATGCTTTCAAGGAGAAGAGTTTTTCTCTATTATTTATGTCGATAACAAGGAGAAAAGCTCAACCGTATAATAATGGATGGGAAGGGGAAAAGCCTATTAATTACTGTGCGACACTGTTCTAGTTGCTGCTGGGAATCATCGGGCAGTTCATATGAAGATGGGTTCTGTTATAAACAGTCGAAGCCCAGTCGAATAGACAGACCTTTCCATCATCGCCAACGAGCGTTGTCCGCCACCACACGATTCTCTGACTGTCTGCTGAAAGCTTGTCGGGAGTAAGGTTACCATTCCTCGTAGGATGCCATTCCTTGGCGAGATTAGGATAGAGTGCAGATAAGCTGTTTTCTTTACTGATCATTTTTTTATTTCCTTTCTTTTTTTAGTTTTCCCATCCATTATTTATATAGAGACATGCTGACAACGAGGGCAAACGGTCCCATTGATGCGGCTATAAACAGATGCGCGCCATTCGTTTCCACACGAGGGACACTTCCACCAATATTTGGTCTTCGACTTGCAGTAAACGGTCTCCGGGCGCTGTGATCCATTCCGAGAGGTGTGCCATTCCAAAGCGATATTGGGATATTTACTGGCAAGATCATTAAAGCCAGAATATACGGCATGTCCGGTTAAGTAAGGACATCCGGTCTTTCCGAGTGTACGGTTGCATACCTTCGCTTTCCATGCGAAATCAATGGTCTTACCTGTCTCTTTGTCGTAGTATGGAAGGTACCACCAGACTTTTTTTGTGCTGGAGTAAGTGATTGCGTTCGCCTCCATATGCTTGTTCAGAGAAGGGTGCCATTGATCTGCGACGGAAGGATACTGAGATGCTAGGTCATTAAACCCTTCTTCAACCTGCTTTCCGCAGAGTTGAGGACACCCTTCGCCTTGAACAGTACGGGAGTAAATCCGGCTTTCCCACTCAAACTCAAAGTGCGTGCCGGTGCGGATGTCATCATACGGGTAGATCCACCAGACCTTTTTTGTGGAAGAGAATAAGACCTTGTTCGGCTGTAGTTCGCCGTTTTTCCGATAATTCCACTGAGAAGCAATATCCGGAAACCTGGATGCCAGATCATTAAAGCCGGGCCAAACCGCATTCCCAGTCAAATAGGGGCAGTCGGAATTGTTCTGAACGCGACCGTTGATTGGAGCCACCCATTCAAAGTCAAAATGCTTCCCGGTCTTCGGATCATTGTATGAAAGAAACCACCAAACACTTCTGTTAGATGTAACCGTCACTCTGTCAGGCGAAAGGCTCCCGTTTTTGAGAGGATGCCATTGGTTTGCGATTTTCGGACATTGAGACAGCAAGTCGTTAAACCCAGGATAGACTTTATGACCGGTCAAAAACGGACACCCTTGACCGTAAACGGTCCGTTTGTAGATAGGAGCTTCCCATTCAAAATCAAATTCCTTCCCCGATTTTGGATCTGTATAGTGGAGCAACCACCATACCGGATTCTTACCGGTCGACAGCACTTTGTCCGGGGATAGATCTCCGTTTTTATTAGGATGCCATTCTTTCGCTACATCGGGGAACTGAGATTGAAGATCGTTGAACCCAGGATATACTGCTTTTCCAGATAGAAAAGGGCATCCTCTTCCAAGCACGGTACGATTTTGAATTCGTGCCTGCCACTCAAATGTGAACTGCCGCCCGGTTTTTGGGTCAATATAAAGGCGCATCCACCAAACAGATTTGTGGCTGTTACTAGAAATACTCTCGGGCTTCAGATCGCCGTTTTTGTAGGGGTGCCATTCGGCTGCTACTGAAGGATAGTCAGATTGCAGGCTCATTATCCTTCACCTCCCTTGCTGCACTTGGAACAGGCACGCCCCCAATAAGTCCTGCTATAAACGCTCTGACGCCAATCATACCCGCAACGATCACAGTGCCACCAGACTTTCTTGGTGCTACGATAGTATGTGGTTTCAGGAGTTTTTTTCCCGTTCTTGATGGTGTGCCATTCCTTCGCAACCGTAGGAAATGAGGATTTCAGATCATTGTATCCTTGCCAAACAGCCCTCCCAGAAAGAAAAGGACAACCATCTTCCTTAAGTCTATCATCTACAGAGGCCTGCCACGCAAAATCGAAATGCTTACCGCTCACGGGATCATCGTAGGGGAGATACCACCATGCTCGATAAGTGCTGCTCACAGTAACCTTTTCGGGAGTTACGTCTCCGTTCTTGGAAGGATGCCACTGACTAGCGAGTTCAGGGCTAACGGTTTTTAGATCGTTATACCCTGGCCATACGGCTTTGCCAGAGAGAAAGGGACAGCCACATCCAGCGGTTCTGTTAGAAACGACCGCCTGCCATTCGAATTCGAAGTGCTTGCCGCTAACAGGATCATCGTAGGGGAGATACCACCACATTTTTTGGTTGCTTTTTGCGGTAACCATTTCGGGAGTTAAGTCTCCATTCTTAGAAGGATGCCACTGACTAGCGAGTTCAGGGTTAAC
>JBGUZD010000125.1:0-4680 GCA_045222695.1 Candidatus Limivicinus sp. | reverse complement strand
GTTGTAGATCACCTGGGTGATCCCGTCGCGGTCCGCACGGACCAGGATGTGCTGCTCCGGCAGCTGGGGATCGACGTCCAGGTTTTTCTTCGTCGCGCGGCTCTCGAAGCTCAGCATGGTCTGCAGGATCAGCTCCGTGAGATCGAAGACCGTGCGCTTGGCCGGATCGGCGGCGCGGCTGCGCATCTGCGAGACGTCCAGCATCTCGCGCACCAGACGGGAGAGGCGCTTGGTCTCGTCGCTGATGGAGCGCAGGTATTTTCTCTCCTGCTCGGGCGGGATCGTGCCGTCGAGGATGCCGTCGGCGAAGCCGGAGATCGTGGTCATCGGGGTGCGCAGCTCGTGCGAGATGTTGGCAATGAACTCGCTGCGCCGCTCCTCGGCCATCTCCAGCGAGTCGGCCATCTTGTTGAAGGATTCGATCAGCGCGCCCATCTCGTCGGTGGGATCCTCCACCTGCTTCACGCGCACGGAAAAGTCGCCGCGGGCGAACTTGCGCGAGGCGGAGGCCATCTCGTCGAGCGGCCGCGCCATGCGCTTGGAGTAGAACAGGCTGATGACGAGCGCGAGCGCGAACACCACGATCGCGACCAGCACCGCGATGCCCAAAAAGGTCTCCCACGCGCCGAACATGTTGGCGGAAGCGCAGGTGACGAAGACGTAACCGATCAGCCCTCCGCCGCGGCCGCCGATCGGCTGGGCCACGACGTAGCGTTTCTCGCCGTAGAGCGTGCCGAGCGAGGAGAGCAGGCGCAGCGTCCCGTTCTGGGAGAGCATCGCCGTCACGTTCTCGGGCAGCTGTCTGCCGATGTGGTCGCAGCTGGGCCGTCCGTCGGAGCAGCAGACGATCTCGCCGCCCTCGTCGGTGATGAAGATGTGGTTGCCCGTGCTGTTGGCGATCGTGCTGAGGTTCATGCTCAGCGACCAGGAGTGCAGCCCGTCGTAATCCGCGACGGCGGCGGCCAGGCGCGCGACCTCGCCGGCGCTCGATTCCATCGTCGTCTGATAGTCGTTGATGATGTAGCTGCGGGCGATGCCGATAAAGGCGAGCGTCGTGAGCAGGAAGCTGACGGTGACCAGCGTGGCCGTGGCCACGAAGTTCCGCAGATAGACGCTTTTCATTACTCGCTCACTTCAAACTTGTAGCCCACGCCCCACACGGTCTTGAGGCACCATTTGTCGGACACGCCCTCGAGCTTTTCGCGCAGGCGCTTGACGTGCACGTCCACCGTGCGCGAGTCGCCGAAATAGTCGAAGCCCCAGACCTCGTCGAGCAGCTGATTGCGCGTGAAGACGCGGTTGGGCGAGGAGGCGAGGTGGAACAGCAGCTCCATCTCCTTGGGCGGGGTGTCGATCTTTTTGCCGTCGACGATCAGCTCGTAGGAATCGAGGTTGATCGTCAGCTTGTCGAACTCGAGCTTTTTCTCCATCGCCGTCTCGCCGTCCTTGCGGCGCATCACGGCGTGGACGCGCGCGATCAGCTCCTTGACCTCGAAGGGCTTGGTGACATAGTCGTCCGCTCCCATCTCCAGGCCGCTGACCTTGTCGTTCGTCTCGCCCTTGGCGGTGAGCATGATGATCGGCACGGAGGACTTTTTGCGGATGTCCCGGCAGATCTGCCAGCCGTCCTTGATCGGCAGCATGATGTCCAGCAGCACCACGTCGGGCTGGAAGAGATCAAAGCTGCTCTCGGCCTTGCCGCCGTCGGGCGCGATCATGACCTCGAAGCCGTCCTTGCCCAGATACAGGCGCAGCAGCTCGGCAATATTGCCGTCGTCCTCTACGATAAGCGCACGTTTGCTCATGTTTTCGTACCTCCCGCTTTTCAGGATCGCTGTGACAGATTGTTATTATAATATAATTATACCGTGAGTGAAAGAGCAAAGGTTAAAAAAATGTAAAAATCACGTCCTTTCGCGCCGCCGCAGCGCGGCTGTGAGCGTCTCGGCGCGGCGCAGCCAGTCGGCGGCGAGCGCCTCCTTTTTCTCCGTCTCCCGATAGGCCGCGTCGTCCCTCAGCGCGAGCGCCTGTTCGACGCGGCGGACGTAGTCCTCCGGCCCGGAGGCGATCAGCACGCTGCGGTAACGGCGGCACTCTGCGGCGTCCCCGGCGACGATCGGTCTGCCGAGCGCCATGTACTCGAAGAGCTTGACGGGGCTCGCCGCGTCGGATACCTCGCCCTTGCGGAAGGGCACGAGCAGCACGTCGCAGCGCGAGCAGTAGCCGGGCAGCGACGCGTAGGGCTTCGCGCCGAGAAAAACGACGTTTTCCCGCCCCTCGAGCTCGCGCTCAAAGGAGCCGTCGTACTTCACGCCGATGAGCAGCAGCGTGAAGCGGCCGTCCGCGGCGAGACGGCGCAGCGCCGCGTAATCGAGCCAGCGCGCGAGCGCGCCGTAAAAGCCGACGATCGGCCTCCCCTCTTCCAGCAGGGCGCGGAAGCGCGCGTCCTCCGGCAGCGACGCAGGCGCGAAAAAGTGCGCGCAGTCCACGCCGTTTTCGACGAGGATCGCCTGCTTTCCCTGCTCCGCCGCGTCGCGCCGCAGGGCGAGCGACGAGGCCGTCACAAGCACGTCTTTTCTTTCCATCGCCCAGCGGTAGAGCGCCAGCGTCCGGCGCGGGACGCACTCTCCCCCGGCGATCTCCGGGCTGATCGCGTCGATATGGTCATAAAGGACCGTCCATCCATCTCTGGCGTAGCGCTCCGGCAGGCGCGGAGAAAGGCGGCTCTCCGGCGAGGCGAGCATCAGATAGCGCGGCCGTCCGCTTTCCGCGGCCGCGCGCTCGATCAGCCGTCTCAGACGCGGCGAGCGGAGGTTTACCAGCCACAGCCCCTCGCCGAGCTTTTGGACGCCGCGCAGCCCCTCGTGCGGCGGCGCCGCCTCGTAGAGGACAAGACAGCCTCGCCGTCCCATTGCGCGGGCGAGCTGCTGGGCGCGCTGGAAAAGCGGCGTGTGCCAGCCGAAGCTGCCGCGCCGCAGGACGAGCCGCTCGTGCTTTCCCGCGCGGATCTCACCGAGCAGCGCTTCGAGGGCCGCGCGATCCGCCCTTCGCGGTCCGCGATACATCCTCGCGGCATAATATGCAAAACGCGCAAGCCGGCGGGCCGTTTCTTCGGCGCCGTTCTTTTTCAGCAGATTTTTCAGTTTCTCAAGCATCGGACGATCTCCTTTTCCCGCAAGAGTATCCGCCCGAAAAGGGCTGAATTATACGCCTTTTCACGGGCAAAATAGGATGGAGGTGATCGTTTTGACGGACAAAAAACAACGAAAGCTCCGGCGTGTCCTCGGGATTTTCGCCGTGAGCGCTTTTGTGGTGCTCGCGATCCTCGCGGCGCTCTTCTTCGCGCATCTGCGCTCTCTTCGCAGCGAGGCGCGGCATTCTTACGAGCTGAGCTTCGAACAGACGGCCGCGGCGGTGGACGCGCTCTCCGGCACGCTGGAAAAGTGCCGCTACGCCACGGGCGAGCTCTGCCACGCTCTGGCCTCCGAGGCCTACGCGGAGGCCTGCGCGGCGAAATCCGCGCTCTCGACGCTGCCCTTCTCCACCGTGGAGATGGAGCAGACCAAGAGCTTTCTCGGCTCGACCGGGGAGCTCATGCACAGCCTGTGCGCGCGCAGCGGCGAGTTCAGCGACGACGAGCGCGCCGACATCCTCACGCTCTCCGACACGGCGGCCGCCTACGGCGCGCTGATACAGCAGATGCGTTCCTCGCTCGGCTGCGGCGATCTGGAAATGGACTGCCGCGAGAAAAAGCTGCAGAACGTCCTGCCTGCGGACGGCGCGCGCCTGCTCAGCGCGGCCTTCGGCGACGCCGAGCAGGGTTTTCCCGCGGCGGGCGAGCTCAAAAGTCTCGCGCACGCAGAGCCGGCTGCGACGACGCAGTACGTCGATCCCGCGCCGGGCCGCGCGGCCGCGGCGAAGCTGCTGGGCGTGAGCGAGGACGTCCTGCGCGATGAATACGGCTATGCCGACGGCTCGTACGCCTACAGCCGCGGCAGCGTCATCGTGCGCGCCGACGCAAACGGCGTGATCGCTCTGTCCGACTCGCGGCTCGTCGGCGAGAGCAGCGTCAGCGACAAGCGCGCGGCGGAAAAGGCGCGGGATTTTCTCAGCGCCGCGGGCTATGACGGTCTGAAGGAGACCGAACGGAGGCGCAGCGGCAACGTGCTGTACCTTTGCTTTACCGCCTCGAAGGACGGCGCGCTGTGCCCGGACTGCTGCGCAGAGGTCGGCGTGGCGCTGGACAACTGCGCGGTGTATTTCTACCGCGCGCCGGAGGGCATGCCGGAGGGAAAGCTGAACTGGCCGCTCGAGCCGGAGGCGGCGCAGGCCGCGCTGCCGGACACGCTCACGCCGAGCGCTTCGCGGCGGATCGTGTATCAGGGGAAGCCCTGTTACGAATTCCTCTGCGCCGACGGCGAGAGGCAGGTCCGCGTCACGGTAGACGCCGAATACGGCCGCGAGCTCTCCGTCGAGGTCGAGCGGGCGGCATAAAAGAAAAAGCTGTGCCTGAATGGGCGGGTGTCGTAAAACAGTTTTATAGTGTTTTGCAGGGACGGCATGACTTACGGGTCATGCCGTTTCCTGTTTCATCAGTTCATCCAGAGGGATAAAGCCTACGAAATCATAGCAGATACTGATGCTCTGGCGACGCTTTCCGCTGCTCTTGTCCGGGGCCCC
>JBGUZD010000124.1:0-8390 GCA_045222695.1 Candidatus Limivicinus sp. | reverse complement strand
AAAAAACCCCTCTCAGCCTGCAAGTGTGCGAGCGGAGCGAGTGCGCTGAGCGGAGTGCAAAGGCTCACTCAAAAGGCAAAGCCGTTTGATCAAAAAAACCGGGGACAAGATTCAATTGTCTCCACATAAAAACCTTCATAACCTTCAGCGATGCGGGGAAAGGCCGAAATCCGGAAATTACTTGCGGATGTTCAGCTTCGCGATGAGTGCACGATAGCGCTCGATGTCCTTCTTGGCGAGGTAGTCGAGCATGCGGCGGCGCTTGCCGACGAGCTGGTACATGCCCAGACGGCTGTGGTCGTCGTTGGGATGGGCCTTGAGATGCTCGGTGAGCTCGCGGATACGCTCGGTCCAAATGGCGACCTGGACCTCGGGCGAGCCGGTGTCGTTCTCGTGCGTGGCGTTGGCGGTGATGACGTCGGTCTTCTTTTCTTTCGTGATCATGGTGATGATCTCCTTTCTTTGATGTGCTATACCCAGTGCCGGAGCCTCGGGCGGAAAGGACACCGCGAACAGGCGGCATGCCCCGAAGCGCAGAACACGGGCGCGGACTGTGCTATACTACCATTGAAAGAACGGGAAGTCAAGGGAAAAGTATAAAACTGACGTTTTTCTTCCCCTTTCCCGCGCGGGAAACGCCGGCGGCGCTCCTCAGCGGCGGAAGAGGATCGTCGCGGGGGCGTCCGCGAGGTCGACGGCGTAGGACATGCCCGCGAGCTCCTTCACGTTCCCGGCGAGCTTCAAAAAGGGCTCGACCGTCCCGATCACGTCGTAGCCGAAGCCGCGGCCGCGGTAGTGCATGGGGATCACGATGGCCGCCCCCAGCGCTTTCGCGATCTCCCGGGCCTGCGCCGCGTCGACGGTGTAGTGCCCGCCGACGGGGATCATCAGCACGTCGACGCGTCCGAGAGCGTCGATCTGCTCCGCCGTCAGCGCGCAGCCGATGTCGCCCATGTGCACGACGCGCAGGTCCTCGGCCTCGACGAGCGTGATGAGGTTTTCCCCGCGCAGCGCGCCGCGCCTGTCGTCGTGGAAGGACGGGATCTGCGTCAGCTTGCCGGTAAAGGTCCCTCCGGTCAGCTTTACGCCCTCGGCCCAGTTGTGGTCGGCGTGGCCGTGGCTGCAGACGACCTTGTCCGCCGTGAGCGCCGGCAGCTCCCAGCCCGGGACCTTTCCGGGGGCGTAGGGGTCGAAAACGACGCTGCCGCAGCTGCTCTCCAGCAGGAAGCAGGCGTGGCCGCACCAGGTGATCGTCATGATGCTCCCTCCTCGGTGTTTTGATATCCCGATTATATCACGCCGCGGAAAAGCCTTCAAGGGAATGCCGATTATTGTAAACTTGTTCTTGACCAATCTTTTTCGGAATGCTATTATTTTATGTAAGAAATCCTTCCGATGGGAGGTCTGAACATGAAGATCTTCATCCGCATCATCCGCGTCATCCTCGGTCTGGTGCTGCTGGCCGCCTTTGCCTACGGCCTGTATACCTTTGCCCAGGCCGCGCCGAAGAGCGGAGATATCATGAGCCAGCTGGAGGACGAGAGCTCCGTCTCGCCCCTTCCGGTCGCGCAGAATCCGCCCGTGACCTCGGCCGCGCCCGTGAGCGTCGACGCCCTCCCGGAGACGACCCCGCCGCCCGTCGAGCAGGCGCCGGAGCCCACGCCGCTGCCCGACACGCCCGAGGGCCGCGCCGCCGCGCTGGGTCTGCCCGCGCCGCCGAACGTGGACATCAACAGCTGGGAATACATGCTCGTCAACGCCGACAACCCGCTGCCCGAGGACTATGAGCCCGAGCAGTTCGGCTATATCAACCTGACGCTCTCCGAGCGCGACGTGCAGACCAGCTTCAACCCCAACCGCGTGGATTCCCGCGTCGACCTGCGCATCGCGCAGGCGCTCGTGGACTTCTGCGGCGCCGCCAAGGACGAGCTCGGACTGGATATCGTGTATCTCACCTCCTGCTACCGCAGCTATCAGTACCAGGCGGACAACTTCCACCGCGTCTGCGTCAACAACGGCATCACCGACGGCAAGGACAAGGACGGCTTCTACATCACGATGCCCGCCGGCTGCAGCGAGCATCAGAGCGGCCTGTGCGCGGACATCATCGACAAGTGGCGCACCCCGCTGCGCGCCGCCGACCTGAGGGACATCCCGCTGGAGGTCTGGATGGCCGAGCACTGCCAGGATTACGGCTTCATCCTCCGCTTCCCCGAGGGCAAGGAGAAGATCACCGGCGTGATGTACGAGCCCTGGCACTTCCGCTACGTCGGCAAGGACGCCGCCAAGTACATCATGGAGAACAAGCTCTGCCTGGAGGAATTCGTCGAGCTGTATAAGTAAGCTCCCGACCCGAAAACCGAATATCACGCCGCGGAAAACAAAGTTTTTCCGCGGCGCTTTTTCGCCCTTTTTCGCCCCGGGGCGGGTGCTATGCTTGCCTTATCTCAAAAAAGCCGCCGCAATCTGCCGCGGCGGCTCGGAAAGGGGCGAGGGCTTTGTCGTTTCAGCGCCTGTTCCGCGCGGGGATGTGCACGCTCTGCGCGCTGATCTTCGTGCTCAATTCCCGCGGGCCGCAGCCCGCGGCGGCCGAGGGCGCGGAGGAGCCCTCCGTCACGCCGCCGCCGAACGCGGCGGCAGTCAGCGCCGCCTATCGGCGTATGAGCCAGAGCAAGCCGGATCTGGAGGTCGGCGTCTGGCCGCTGCAGCTCTACGGCAGCGGCCGCCCGGTGACGGAGGAGCCGGAGGAGACCGTGCGCGTCGGCGGCGTGCCGGTGGACGCGCGGATCGCGGACGCGCTGCGCGCGATGATCGCCGACGCGCGCTCGGCCGGGCTGAGCGTCTATCTCTCCTGCGGCTATACGGACGCAGCCGCGCAGACGCATATCTACCGGCGCACCGCGGCGAAATACGGCGCGGAGACCGCGCAGACCATCGTCGGCCGCCCGACCGAGAGCGAGCACCGCAGCGGTCTGGCCGTCGATATCGCCGACCGCTATTACGAGGAGAAGGACAGCAGCCTGGAGAACACCGAGCTCTTCGCCTGGCTGAAGATGCACTGCCACGAATACGGCTTCATCCTGCGCTATCCGAAAGAGGGCAAGGCGATCACAGGACACGTTTACCAGCCCTGGCATTTTCGCTACGTGGGCGCGGAGGCCGCGGCCTTCATGGCGGAAAACGGCCTTACGCTGGAGGAATTCCTCGACCTTTACAGAACGGGCGCAGACGGCATATAATATCCCTATCCCATTCTGACACCGGAGGCGGGAAAGATGACGGAATATCAGGATATCAACGCCGCGACGATCGACCGCTGGGTCGAAGAGGGCTGGGAGTGGGGACGCCCCCTCTCCCACGAGAGCTTTGAGCGCGCGAAGCGCGGCGACTGGGACGTGCTGCTCACGCCGACGAAGGCTGTGCCGCACGCCTGGTTCGGCGAGCTGAAAGGCAAGCGCATCCTGGGGCTGGCGAGCGGGGGCGGACAGCAGATACCCGTCTTTGCCGCGCTGGGCGCGGTGTGCACGGTGCTGGACTACTCGCCGCGGCAGCTCGAAAGCGAACGCGCCGTCGCCGCGCGCGAGGGCTATGCCGTCGAGATCGTCCGCGCCGACATGGCGAAGCCCCTGCCCTTCCCGGACGGGAGCTTCGATCTGATCTTCCATCCGGTGTCGAACTGCTACGTGCGCGAGGTGCGCCCGATCTGGCGGGAGTGCGCGCGCGTGCTGCGCCCCGGCGGGCGGCTGCTCGCCGGGCTGGACAACGGCATGAACTTCATCGTCGGCGACGGGGAACGGGAGATCGTGAACCGCCTGCCCTTCGACCCGCTGAAAAACCCCGATCAGATGGAGCTGCTGCGACGCAGCGACGGCGGCGTGCAGTTTTCGCACACGCTGGACGAGCAGCTCGGCGGGCAGCTGGAAGCGGGCTTCACGCTGCTGGCTCTCTACGAGGACACAAACGGCAGCGGTCGGCTGCACGAGCTCGGGATCCCGAGCTTTCTGGCCACGCTGAGCGAAAAGAAAAAGGACTGAGATCTCTCAGTCCTTTTTTTATGTTTTCGGTATGTTTTTTCTCACACCAGGCGGATGTGGCGGCAGCTGTCCTTGCCGAATTCCTTCTCCATCTCCTCTTTGTAGACGGGGAAGTAGTCCGAGGGCATCAGCGCCTGCACGCAGCCGGCGAAGCCGCCGCCGTGGACGCGCCAGGCGCCGCGGCCTTCGAGCAGCTTGCGGCTCTTTTCCAGGCCCTCGGCCAGCTTCGTGTCGCCCGTGGCGCTGGTGACGATGTTGTTCAAAAGCTCCTCGGACGAGCGGCCGGAGGCGTTCATCAGGCGCATATACTCCTCGCCGTTGCGCGCGATCAGCGCGTCGCGCATTTTCGGCACGCGCTCGTTCTCGTCGAAGAAGTGCATCGCGCGGCGCACGGGACGGTTGGCCGGATCCCAGCCCTTGGCGCGGAATTCCGCCGGGTCGACGTCGCCGAGCACGCCCTTGTCGAAGAGGTTGGCTACGTACACCATGTCCGCCGGGATGCGGGCGTAGGAGCTGTCCAGGCCCGCGTGGCTGCCGCCCGTGTCGGTCAGGCAGAGGGTGAGGCCCATGGCCTCGAAGTCCGCGACGAGGGGGACGATCTCGTTGGTCTTGAAATCGACGTAGACCGTGTGGCCCAGCGAGCAGGCCAGCTGATCCATCAGGCCGCAGGGCTTGCCGAAATACTTGTTCTCGGCCGCCTGGGCCGCGCGGGCGATCACCACGGGATCGACCTTGCCGTCGTTGTACAGCGCGCTGAGGATGCGGCCGATCATCACGGAGAAGGCCGCCGAGGAGCTCAGGCCCGAGCCCGCGGCGAGCGTGCTGCGCAGCTGCGCGTCAAAGCCGCCGACCTGCAGGCCGAGCTCGGAAAAGGCGTTGATCATGCCGCGCACGAGCGACTTCGGCGAGCCGAACTCGGCCGGGCGGACGGCCAGCTGGCTGATCTTGACCTCAAAGGGCTCGTAGCCGAGGGAATGGACGCGCACGACGCCCTCGTCGTTGGGCCCGTATTTCGCGTAAAGGCCGAGATCGACCGCGGAGGCGAGGATCCGCCCCTTCTGATGGTCGGTATGGTTGCCCGCAAGCTCGGTGCGTCCCGGCGTGAAAATCTCTTTCATCATTGATCTGTCTCCTGTTCGAAAACATGATTTTGCAGTTTTCATCATTTATCAGAATATACCAAAAACATAGGCAAGTCAATCGTTTCCCTCTTACAAACTGACAAAAGATAAACGTATCTTGCGCCATCGATACGGCAAGCCTATAATAAGAGCGAAGACAAAGCGCAAGGAGGATCTTGGCGTGAAAAGTGCGAACGGGATCAATCTCACGATGCTCTGCGATTTCTATGAGCTGACCATGGGCAACGGCTATCTCGACGCGGGGATGGCCGATCAGATCTGCTATTTCGACCTCTTTTTCCGCGACGTGCCGGACGGCGGCGGCTTCGCCATCGCCGCGGGGCTCGAGCAGATCGTCGACTATATCCAGAACCTCCATTTTTCGCCGGAGGATATCGACTATCTGCGCTCGCGCGGTATCTTCAGCGAGGCCTTCCTTGACTATCTGAAGCATTTTCGCTTCACGGGCGACGTCTGGGCCGTGCCGGAGGGCACGCCGATCTTCCCGCGCGAGCCGGTGATCACCGTGCGCGCGCCGGCCATCCAGGCCCAGCTGCTCGAGACTTACATGCTGCTGGAGTTCAACCACCAGAGTCTGATCGCCACGAAGGCCAGCCGCATCTGCCGCGCGGCCGAGGGTCGGGCCGTGATGGAGTTCGGCTCGCGCCGCGCCCAGGGCATCGCCGGCGCCGTCGTCGGCGCAAGGGCGGCCTACATCGGCGGCTGCTGCGGCACGGCCTGCACGGTCTCCGACCCGCTCTACGGCGTGAAGGCGCTCGGCACGATGGCGCACTCCTGGGTGCAGATGTTCCCCTCGGAGTATGAGGCCTTCGTCAGCTACTGCCGCAGCTATCCGACCAACGCCGTGCTGCTGGTGGACACCTACGACTCGCTGCGCTCGGGCGTGCCGAACGCGATCCGCGCCTTCAACGAGGTGCTCAGGCCCCTCGGCATCACGAGCTGCGGCATCCGCTTCGACTCCGGCGACATGGCGTATCTGACCAAGAAGGCCCGCAAAATGCTCGACGAGGCGGGCTGGCCGGGCTGCAGGATCACGGTCTCGAACTCGCTCGACGAGTGGCTGATCGCCGGTCTGCTGCGTCAGGGCGCGCAGATCGACTCCTTCGGCGTGGGCGAGCGGCTGATCACCTCGAAGAGCAGCCCCGTCTTCGGCGGGGTGTACAAGCTCTGCGCGGTGGAGGACGGAAACGGCGGGATCGTGCCGAAGATCAAGATCAGCGAAAACGTCGGCAAGATCACGAACCCGGGCTTCAAGAAGCTCTATCGCTTTTACAGCCGCGAGAGCGGTATGGCCGAGGCGGACTATATCTGTCTGCGGCACGAGAGCGTGGACGACACGAAGCCGCTGGAGATCTGCGACCCGGACGCGCGCTGGAAGCGCAAAACGATGGAGAACTTCACCGCGCGCGAGCTCCAGCGGGAGATCTTCCGCGGCGGCGAGCTGGTTTACGCGCTGCCCACGCTCGAGGAGATCCGCTCCTGCTGCGCAGCCGAGCTTGCGACGCTCTGGCCCGAGGTCAAGCGCTTTGAAAACCCGCACGGCTACTATGTCGACCTCTCCGGGGAGCTGATGGCGCTCAAGGACGCCATGCTTGCCGCGCGCGGCCGCGCGCCGGGGAAGGAGGAAAAACGATGAACGCTTCGCTCAATCCGCAGAGCCTCGCCTGGGGCCGCACGGAAAACAACATCCGCGCCCTCTCGGCATACGCCGCCGCGCGCAAGGCGGAGATCGGCCGGGAAAAGGTCTTCGATTTCTCCATCGGCAGCCCCAGCGTGCCGCCTCCCGCCTGCGTGGAGGAGGCCATCCGCGCCGTGCTCGCCGAAACGGACGGCGTGGAGCTGCACGCCTACACGTCCGCGCCGGGCCTGCCGAGCCTGCGCAGGGCCATCGCCCGGCAGCTGAGCGAGAGCAGCGCCGCCGATTTCGACTGGCGCCGGGTCTACGTCACGATGGGCGCCTCGTCGGGCCTCGCGGCCTTCTGCCGCGCCGTGCTGCTGCCGGGAGACAAGGCCGTCGCCTTCGCGCCGTTTTTCATGGAATACCGCGTCTTCGCCGAGGCCGCGGGCGGCGAGCTCGTCACCGTGCCGCCGCGCCCCGACATGCAGCCGGACCTCGGCGCGCTCGCCTCGGCGCTCGACGAGAGGGTGAAGCTCGTGATCATCAACTCGCCGAACAATCCTTCCGGCGCGGTGCTGACGGAGCGGAGCCTCCGAAGCGTGAGCGCGGTCCTCGCCGAGGCCGAGCGGAAGTACGGCCATCCGATCTGGCTGCTCTCCGACGAGCCCTACCGCGAGCTGCTCTTCGACGGGCGCAGGCCCCTGTGCGCCGCGGACTTCTATGACGACACGGTCATCTGCTACTCTTACAGCAAGTCGCTGTCCCTGCCCGGCGAGCGTCTGGGCTATCTCGCGGTCAGCGAGCGGGCGCAGGATCCCGCCGCGCTGTTCGACGCGATCGCCGGCGGCGCGCGCGCCTGCGGCTACATCAACGCGCCGAGCCTTATCCAGCGCGTCGTCGAGCGCTGCCTGGGCGAGACGGCGGACATGGGGATCTACGCGGAGAACCGCGATCTGCTCTATAAGGGGCTGTGCGACCTGGGCTATGACTGCGTCTATCCCGACGGCGCCTTTTACCTCTTTGTCAAGAGCCCGGAGGCGGACGCGGTGGCCTTCAGCGAGCGGGCCAAGCGCCACGAGCTGATCCTGGTCCCGAGCGACGACTTCGGCGTGACGGGCTATGTGCGCCTCGCCTACTGCGTCCCGACGGAGATGATCGCGCGCTCGATGAGCGCCTTCGCCGCGCTGGCGGAGGAGTATGGGCTAAAGGCAGAGGCTTGATCCGCTGATTCAAAGCCGCTTTTCTCTTGCCTGTCCAAGAGAAAAAGGGAAAGAGAATGCGTCGCCCGTGCAAAGGACGGGGGTAACGATCCCCGTTCTCTTGCTTGTCCAAGAGAACGGGGGAAAGAGAACGACACAAGAGGGGAAGATTTCGATTTCTTCCCAACGCCTTGCCGCGAAGACCGTTTGTGCTCAGGCGTCCTTACCTGATACGCAAAACGTTGCGGGGGACACTCCCCTTTTCTCTTGCTTGTCCAAGAGAAAAGGGGAAGAAAAGAGAACGACACAAGCGGGCGCGCGTTTTGTCAAGGTGTTTTTTATCTCTTTTCGATCAATTCCACACGCTCAACATCACAGTCACAGCTCTCTGCTCCCG
>JBGUZD010000123.1:0-6526 GCA_045222695.1 Candidatus Limivicinus sp. | reverse complement strand
GCTCGTTGGCGATGTCGAGGTTGCCGGTGGGCTCGTCGAAAACGAGCATGCGCGGCTCCTGCGCGAGCGCCCGGGCGATGGCGATCTTCTGCCGCTCTCCGCCGGAGAGCTGCTCGACGTTGCGTGCGGCGAAATCCTCCAGACGCATATCCCGCAGGATGTGCCATACGATCTCCTCGTCCTCTTTTCCCGCCTTGTAGCCGAAATAGGACACGCGGCCCATCAGCACCGTGTCGAAGACGCTCAGCGCGCCGAAGTGGATGCTCTGCGGCACATAGGCGATGCGCCTGGCGCGCTCGGAGCGCTTCATTTTCAGCAGATCCTCGCCGTCGAAGCGGATCTCGCCGCTCTCCGGTCTCTGGATGCCGAGAATGTTCTTGAACAGCGTCGTCTTGCCCGAGCCGTTCTTGCCCAGCACGACGCCGATCTCTCCGTCGCGCAGCGTCAGGTCGACGCCGTCCAGCACGAGGGGAGAGCGTTTCCCGTAACGGAAACGCAGGTTTTCGATCGTCAGCATCAGTCATGCTCCCCCTTCCGTCCGAAGATGATCGCGAGGAAGAAGGGCGCGCCCAAAAACGAGGTGATCGCGCCGACCGGCAGGGCGGAGCCGCCGCCCATGCTGCGCGAGAGCGTGTCCGAGAGCAGAAGCAGGATGCTTCCCGAAAGAGCCGAGGCGGGGATGGACACGCGGTGATCATGCCCCAGCAGGCGTTTGATCACATGCGGGCAGATGATGCCGACAAAGCCGATGACGCCGAGGAAGGACACGCAGACCGCCGTGATGACCGAGGCGAAGAGCATCGTCAGAAAACGCAGCAGATCCACGTTCACGCCCATGCTCTTGGCCGCGGCGTCGCCGCTTAAGAGGGCGTTGAGCTTCCAGCTCGTAAGCTGGAAAAAGCCGACGCCCGCCAGAACGACGACGGCCATGATCAGGTCGGTCTTGTAGGTGGCGCGGCCGAGATCGCCGAAGGTCCATACCACCGCGGCGGAAAGGCCGACGTCCGTGGCGTAGAACTGCAGGATCGTGGTCGCCGCCGTCCAGATCGAGCCGATCGCGATGCCGGCCAGCACGACCACGCCGGGCTGGAAGGCACGCACGCGGCACAGGCCGAGGATCAGCAGGATCGAGGCGGTGGAAAAGAGAAAGGCCACGAGCGAGGTCGCGTAGGGATTGGCGCCGACCGTATAACTCGACAGATGGTTGCCCGTGTCCAGAAAGCCGCCAGCAAAGGCGATGATGGAAAGGTTTGCGCCGAACACCGCCGCGTTGGACACGCCCAGCGTCGAAGGGGAGGCCATGGGGTTGTTCAGATCGGTCTGCATCACCAGACCGGCCACGGACAGCCCCGCGCCGGCCACGATCGCAGCCAGGACGCGCGGGATGCGGATGTTCCAGATGATACGCACCTGCGCGGCGCTGCCGTGTTTCAACAGCGCGGCGACGCAGTCTGCCGCGGTCATGCGGGACGAGCCCACAAACAGACAGACAAAGGCCAGCACGACGACGGCAAAGGCCAGCAGGCAGATCGCCGCCGTGCTTTTTTTCCTGTTTTTCAATAGATCGGTTCTCTCTCTCATGCTTTGGATTGTATTCCTCTTTCCCGTCATCCACAAGCCCCCCCGGGGGATACGACCGGCCGCAAATATGCCGGAAAAGCTCCCGCGGGAGGGGATTTTTTCAAAAAAGTGCAAAAGCCATCCCCCCGGGGGGCTTGCGGAGCGCGCTCGGGCCTGCTAGACTTGGGCTCGGATCAGATGAGATCTCTCTCAACTACACCTCTCCCCTCACGCGCCCTGCGGTTTGGTCAGCCGCAGGGCGCGTACCCTTGCCGGGCACATATCGCCGCGCGGGGGAACATATAGATGTTCCAAAGAGGCGCGGCCGCAGGGAGGGCCTGCTTTGCGCAGGAGCTGCGCCGCGCGCGGGGAGTGGTTTCGTGTATAAGGACATCGAGGAGCGCTCGCGCGCTCTGGCCGCATACCTGCTGGAGCATCAGTGCACCGTGCGCGCCGCCGCGGAGCGCTTCGGCGTATCCAAGTCCACGGTGCACAAGGACATGAGCGAGCGGCTCGAATACTTCGACCGCGCGCTGTGGCTGCAGGTGCGCGCGCTGCTGGAGCGCAACAAGGCCGAGCGGCATATCCGCGGCGGTCTCGCGACAAGAAGAAAATACCGCGGGGAATGAGAAAAACCCGTGCCGGAAGCCGGTGCTTTCAGCACGGGTTTTATCGTTTCCTTTTCTGATTGTAAGGGGCGGACGCTCTTCCCGGGGGATCACAGGAAGCGGTCGTTCGGACGGAGGATGTCCTCCATCATGCCCTGGACGCGTCTGCGAAGGTCCGCGCGCAGGTTCTCCGCGTCCGCGAGCAGAAGCTGCCGTCCCGTGAGCACGCGCAGACGCGCGTCGGCGACGCGGCGGCGCAGGTCCTCGAGCTTCATCGCGGCGACGGCCGTGTCCTCGGCCTGCATGGCGCGCATGCGCTCGACCTCCTCCTCGATGCCGGTGCGGACGCCCGCGTAGTTGAGCACAGCGTTCTCGCGCGCCAGACGCTGATACTCGCGCGCGAGATTATAGCGGTCGATGACCTCGCCGAGCGCGTGGTAGATCTCGCCCTCGTCGCGCTCGCGGCCGTTGTATTCGCCGCAGCGGTATTTCTCCATGACGACGCCGTAGCGCTCCCAGGCGTTCGCGACGGCGTTTTCCCAGGAAATATAGAGCTCGCGCTGCGCGCCCTCGCCGACGGCCCTCATCGTCTCGCGCGAAGCGAGCAGCTTTTCCAGCGCCGCGGCCATCGACGCGGCGTTTTCCTCGATGAGCACGCCGCTCACGCCGTCTTCGGCGTCCTCGGCGGCGCAGCTGCCGCGCACGAGCATGCTGCCCAGACCGCAGGCCGCGGCCTCGCGCACGACGAGACCGTTGGTGTCAAAGGTCGAGGGGAAGAGGAACAGATCCGCGCGGCAGTACCAGGCGCGGATCACCGCGCGGTCGCGGATCGGCGGGGTGAAGAGCACCTTGCCGTCGAGACCGAGCGCGGAGCAGCAGGCCGTGATCTCGTCCTTGTCGTTGCCGCCGCCGACGAAGACCATGCGGAAATCATGGCCCTTTTCGTCCAGCATTTTCAGCGCGTCGAGGATGATGCGGATGCCCTTGTACCACATCATGCGCCCGACGAAGAGGAACACGGGCAGCTCCGCGGGCAGGTCATAGTCCTTCGTGGCCTCTTCCACCGCAGCCTCGTCTACGCGGCCGCGCGGGAAATCCACGCCGTTGGGCATGACGAGATAGTCGCCCTCGTAGCCGAGCTTGCGCAGGTTCTCGCCCGCGCCGCGGCTGACCGTCCACACCTCGTCGCAGGCGGAGATGTTCTGCACGAGGATGCGCGCGGCCTCCTCCCGGATCAGATGGCTGCGGATCGCGTTGGCGATGTCGATGTCGAACTTGGTGTGATAGGTGAAGACGATGGGCTTGTCGATGCGGCTGCGCAGCGTGCGCGCGAGCATCGTCGAGGTGATGGGGCAGTGGCTGTGGATGAGGTCGAAGCCCTCGCCCTCCAGGCGGGCCATGACGTCCGCGTCGAAGGGCAGGCCCGCGCGGTAGCCGACGGCCTTCGTGATGTCGATGCTCGGATAGCGCACGACCTCGAAGGGGAAGACCGTGTCGTCCGCGTCCGGGTAAAAGGGCGTGACCACGACGGCCTCGCCGTGGTTTTTCTGGATATAGGCGCCGTAGTTCACCACGGCGTTCGCCACGCCGTCGATGGCGGGCGGGAAGGAATCGTTGATAAGGCAGATCTTCTGCTTGTCCATGTCGTTTTCTTACTCCTGTGTTTTCCCGAAGAAGTCGTTGCGGAAGCGCACGGCCGTGGGGGAGGCCGCGACGCCGCCCCGGCCCGTCTCCTTCAGCAGCGGCGACATCAGGTCGCCGACGGCGCGCATCGCGTCGATCACCTCGTCGGCGGGGATGCGGCTGCGGATGCCCGCGAGCGCGAGCTCGGCCGCGCAGAGGGCGTTCATCGCGCCGGCGGCGTTGCGCTTGACGCAGGGGACCTCGACCAGACCCGCCACGGGGTCGCAGGCCAGGCCCATCATGTTTTTCAGCGCGATCGCCACGGCGGAGGACATCTGCTGGACGTTGCCGCCGTGGAGGTAAACCAGCGCGGCCGCGGCCATCGCGGAGGCCGTGCCGATCTCGGCCTGGCAGCCCGCCTCCGCCCCGGACATCGAGGCGCGCGAGGCGATCACCATGCCGAAGCCCGCGGCGACGTAGAGCGCGGCGATCAGCTCCTCGCGCGGCGTATCATGCGCCGCGGCGTAGGGCAGCAGCACCGCGGGCATCACGCCGCAGGCGCCGGCCGTCGGCGCGGCGACGATGCGGTGCATGCAGGCGTTGCACTCGCCCATGCGGATCGCGCCCGTGAGGACGCGGCAGACGAACTCGCCGCAGATCGTGTCCCCGCCTTCTACATACTGCCGCATGCGTTCGGCGTCGCCGCCGATGAGGCGGCTGTGGGAGAGCTGGCCGGGATCGTAATCCGCGTCGGCCGCGATCATCGCGTCGAGCGCGGCGTTCATTTTCGCCAGCGACTGCTCGGGGCTGACGCCGCTCTCCTCCGCGGAGGCGAGCAGGATCTGCCGCCACAGCGGCAGGGCGCTCTCCATCTCCATTTCCTCGAGCTGACGCACCGAATAAAATAAAGCCATTTTTCCGCCCCTCCCCTCAGTCCTGGTTGATGTAGACCGCGCGCAGGATGCCGTTCAGCGCGCGGATGCGTCCCAGCAGCGCCTCGGTCAGCGGCGTGTCGCACTCGATGACCATGACGGCCGTCCCACCGCGGGAATTGCGGTTGACGTTGAAGGTCGCGATGTTGATCTTCTCCTCCGAGAGCACGCGCGAGACCTCCGCGACCGTGCCGGGCTTGTCCTCGTTGCGGATGATCAGCGTCGGCTGCTCGGCCGAGAAGCGCAGGGCCATGTCGCCGATGCGGCGGATCTCGATGCGCCCGCCGCCGAGCGAGGCCGCCTCGATGTCCGCCTCCGCGCCGTTCACGCCCTTTAAGACGAGCCGCGCGGTGTTCGGGTGGGACTGGGGGATCTCCCCGAAGGCGAAGGAGAACAGCAGGCCCGCCTCCTTGGCGTAGCGGAAGCTGTCCGGCACGCGCACGTCGTCCGGCGCCATGCCCAGCAGGCCCGCGACGATGGCCTTGTCCGTGCCGTGGCCGCGGCCCGTGGCGGCGAAGGAGCCCGAGAGCGTGATGTCCGCCTCGGCGATCTCCTCGCCGAGGATGCGGCGGCAGGCCAGGCCGATGCGCACCGCGCCCGCCGTGTGCGAGCTCGACGGCCCGACCATGATCGGCCCGATCAGATCGAAAATGTCCATAAAAAAACCTCCTGTGCGGGAAGTGTTTTCCAATACTTCATTATACCCGCGCGGGAGGTATTTGACAAGAATACTAAACTAAAATCTATAAGCAAATGTCTACACCTGCAGCTGCCGCTGCAGCTCGCGGCGCAGGCGCTCGATGATCTTTTTCTCCAGGCGGCTGATGTAGCTCTGCGAGATGCCCAGCAGATCGGCCACCTCCTTCTGCGTGTACTCGCGCCCGTCGGGCAGGCCGAAGCGCAGCGAGATGATCTCCCGCTCGCGCTCGCCCAGCGCGGAGACAGCCTCGCGGAGCATGCGCTTTTCCGCGTCGTCCTCGAGCGGGCGCGAGACCTCGTCGCCGTCCGTGCCGAGGATGTCCGAGAGCAGCAGCTCGTTGCCGTCCCAGTCGGTGTTGAGCGGCTCGTCGAAGCTCAGCTCGCCGCGCCGCGAGGCCGTCTTGCGCAGCACCATCAGGATCTCGTTTTCGATGCAGCGCGAGGCGTAGGTCGCCAGCTTGATGTTCTTCGAGGCGTTGAAGGTGTTCACGGCCTTTATAAGGCCGATCGTGCCGATCGAGATCAGGTCCTCGATGTTCACGCCGGTGTTTTCAAAATGCTTGGAGATGTAGACGACCAGACGCAGGTTGTGCTCGATGAGCAGCGAGCGCGCCGCCTCATCTCCCCGCTCGAGCGCGGCGAGAGCGGCGGCCTCTTCCTCCTTCGACAGCGGAGGGGGCAGCACGTCGCTCCCGCCGATGTAAAAAACCGACGGCGGCTCGATGCCGAGGATCGAGAAGATGCTCTCGCGCAGAAAAGCGATTTGCGGTTTACATAACATAAATACCTCCAAGAAAAAACGAATACTATTGTCCGCAAGGCGCGGGGGACGATACCGTCCCCCGCTTGCCTAAAGTATCCCTTCGTGGCCCTCGCCGGAGGCAGAGGGCGAGAGCGCCACGAGCAGATCGCGCCTCTCCTCGCCGCCGACCGTAAGGGAATCCGGACGGAAGGCGACGAGCAGGCCGCGCGAATCAAGAGCGGAAAAGGGGACGAGCCGGAGCCTGCCGCGCAGCGCGTCGAGCTCGCCCGCGGCCGCGAGGAGCTCGCCCGGGTCGCGCAGCGAGAAAAGCGCGGCGTATTCCCCGAACACGCCGCGCAGGG